>JAQGNS010000444.1 GCA_028291705.1 Nevskia sp. | reverse complement strand
TGCCCCAGCCCTTCCGCGAGGTAAGCGCCGCGGTTCCATTCCTCGCTCTTGCCGGCCTGCGCCTGGTACACGCCCTTGTCGAAGAACAGCAGCTTCCAGCCCACCTGCAAGGCGCGGATGCTGAGCGGGAACGGCAACGTGTTCGGCGGCGCCTGCGCCTGCACCGGCTGGCGCGTCATGAAGTAGGCGTACAGCGCCTTCACATCGTCGTCGCTGACCCTGGCGAAATGCGTATAGGGAAACGCCGGGAACAGGTGCGCGCCGTCGCGCGCCACGCCATCGTGCATGGCCCGGGCAAACGCCGCCTCGGACCAGCGGCCGATGCCGGTGTCCGCATCGGGCGTGATATTGGTGCTGTAAATGGTGCCGAAGCCCGATTCGAGCCCGAAGCCGCCGGCGTAAGCCCGGCCGCCCTTGGCGGTATGGCAGGTCGCGCAGTAGCCGGCGCCGGCAAGCTGCTCACCCCTGGAGACCAAGTCCCGCGGAAAGGCCGATGCCGAGGGCGGGTCGATCGGCGCCAGGGCCGGTCGCCAGGCCAAGGCAAACAAGCCGCCGATTCCCACAACGGCGAGAATCACCACAGTGATGAATATGCGCTTGAGCAAATCCGCTCTCCCATCAAATCCATTCGGATGGTCGCAGACCTTGTGAACAAGGCCGGGCCGGCGCCGCAACGGCCCGACTGTACTCTTTCACGCAGGGCATATCCATGCGGCGCCGCAGCAGGAACCCATCCCCGGCTCCTACCCGCCCACCCCGGCAAAACGGAACACCCCACCATCCGTCCGGGCAATAAAAAAAGCCCGGTCAATCTTCATTGACCGGGCTTTCGGGATCTTCAACGGCGTGGCCGACAGGGTCGGATTGGTGGAGCGGAAGGGGATCGAACCCTCGACCTCTGCATTGCGAACGCAGCGCTCTCCCAGCTGAGCTACCGCCCCACACGAACCGCGTCCGCTATTTTAGCAGGCTTCGCCGGGATTTTTACAGGGCCGCGCCCGCTTTCGGCCCGGCTTGCCGCCACGGAGAGCGGCGGCGCCTTGCGCGCGACTGCCCAAAAAATGACCGGTCCCGGCGGCAAAAAACGGACCACGCCCCCGCGATTGCTACGCAGGAGGGGCCTGGAACGGCGGGGGGCTTCCCCTCGGCGCAAAAGCCTGTTACAAGGCGCGCAAATTTGGACCTCTACGTGACGGAGACTGGCAGCACATGGCTGGAAGACCCGGGAAAAAGCAGCAGCAACCCGCAAAACCCGCTTTTGACGAATTCGGCGAAGAAACCGAAGGCTTCGAGGAAGACGTACCCGCCGTGGACGCGAAGGGCAATCCCATCCCAGGCAGCCGCTCGCGCGACTGGCGGGATGTCGAGCGTTACCGCGAAGTGCGCGAACTGAAGAAGCTGATCGGCGAAGACTTCGACCACCTCTTCGACAGCGACAGTCCGGGCCGGCGGAAGAAGTAAAGGCCCGCTGAAAAGGCTCCGCATCACTGCGGGGCTTTGGGTCCGGGGCGCCCCGCATCAAAGGCCCTCACGAATCCGGACGCCTTGTCCGGCAATCACTGCGAGGCGCATCCCTGGATGCCGCCAGCACCTCCACGCCGCACCTCCTCTGCAACCCTGCTCCGTTGCAGAGGGCGCCTGTAGACGCAGCGCCGGGACTTCGCCGCAATCCCGAAACAACCCTCCAAATGTCGGGGCGAAGCTTGAAAGCAATGCCCCAGGCCCTATCTACTGAGCATTCCGTTGTTGTGTTGTATTGAACAGTCCGGTCATTGATGGCCGGTTCTTGAACAGGACGTTCCCCACACGAGGTGCGCAGCATGCGCATGGACAAGCTGACCAGCCGTTTCCAGCAGGCCCTGGCCGAGGCGCAGAGCCTTGCCGTCGGCCGCGACAATCCGCAGATGGAGCCCGCGCACGTGATGCAGGCCCTGCTCGACCAGGACGGCGGCTCCACCGCGCCGCTGCTGGAGCAGGGCGGCGTCAACATCAACGTGCTGCGCAGCAGGGTCGACACCCTGCTCGACGGCCTGCCCAAGCTGAAGGACGCCACCGGCGAGGTCCAGGTAGGCCAGGACCTGTCGCGCCTGCTCAACCTCACCGACAAGCTGGCCCAGCAGCGCAAGGACCAGTTCATCTCCACCGAGCTGTTCGTGCTCGCCGCGCTCGAGGACAAGGGCGCGCTGGGCAAGGCCCTGCGTGACGCCGGCGGCCGCAAGGAACTGCTGGAGAAGGCCATCGAGAGCGTGCGTGGCGGCCAGAAGGTCGACTCCGCCGGCGCCGAGGAACAGCGCCAGGCGCTGGAGCGCTACACCATTGATCTCACCGAGCGCGCCCGCTCCGGCAAGATCGACCCGGTGATCGGCCGCGACGAGGAAATCCGCCGCATCATCCAGGTGCTGTCGCGCCGCACCAAGAACAATCCCGCCCTGATCGGCGAACCCGGCGTAGGCAAGACCGCCATCGTCGAAGGCCTGGCCCAGCGCATCATCAACGGCGAGGTGCCGGAAGGCCTGAAGAACAAGCGCCTGCTGTCGCTGGACCTCGGCGCCCTCATTGCCGGTGCCAAGTTCCGCGGCGAGTTCGAGGAGCGCCTGAAAGCCGTGCTCACCGACCTGTCGAAGACGGCCGGCGCGGTGATCCTGTTCATCGACGAAATCCATACCCTGGTCGGCGCCGGCAAGGCCGAAGGCGCCATGGACGCCGGCAACATGCTCAAGCCGGCCCTGGCCCGCGGCGAGCTGCGCTGCATCGGCGCCACCACGCTCGACGAATACCGCAAGTACATCGAGAAGGACGCCGCGCTGGAGCGCCGCTTCCAGAAAGTGCTGGTGGGTGAGCCGAGCGTGGAAGACACCATCGCCATCCTGCGCGGCCTGAAGGAGCGCTACGAGGTGCACCACGGCGTCGACATCAGCGACGGCGCCATCATCGCCGCAGCCAAGCTGTCGCACCGCTACATCACCGACCGCAACCTACCGGACAAGGCCATCGACCTGATGGACGAGGCCGCCTCACGCATCCGCATCGAGATCGACTCCAAGCCCGAAGTGCTGGACCGGCTGGACCGCCGCCTGATCCAGCTCAAGATCGAGCGCGAAGCCCTGAAGAAGGAAAGCGACGAGGGCGCCAAGCGCTCGCTCGCCGCGCTGGAAGAAGAGATCGCCAAGCTGGAGCGCGAATGCTCCGACCTCGAGGAAAAGTGGAAAGCGGAGAAGAGCACCGTCGCCGGCAGCGCCGGCATCAAGGAAGAACTGGACCGGGTGCGCACCGAGCTTGAAGCGGCGCGCCGCGCCGGCGACCTGTCGCGCATGGCCGAACTGCAATACGGCAAGATCCCCGAGCTGGAAAAGCGCCATGCCGCCTCCGCCGCGACCGCCCAGCAGAAATTCGAGCTGCTGCGCACCAGCGTCGGCGAAGACGAAATCGCCGACATCGTGTCGCGCTGGACCGGCATCCCGGTGAGCAAGCTGATGGAAGGCGAGCGCGAGAAGCTGCTGCGCATGGAGCAGGTGCTCGGCACCCGCGTGGTCGGGCAGAAGGAAGCCCTGGCCGCCGTCTCCAATGCCATCCGCCGCTCCCGCGCCGGTCTGGCCGATCCCAACCGGCCGATCGGCTCGTTCCTCTTCCTCGGCCCCACCGGCGTCGGCAAGACCGAACTGTGCAAGGCCCTCGCCTCCTACCTGTTCGACACCGAGGAGTCGATGGTGCGCATCGACATGAGCGAATTCATGGAGCGCCACGCCGTGGCGCGCCTGATCGGCGCCCCTCCCGGCTACGTCGGCTACGACGAAGGCGGCTACCTCACCGAGGCCGTGCGCCGCCGTCCCTACTCCGTGATCCTGTTCGACGAAGTCGAGAAGGCCCACCCGGAAGTGTTCAACGTGCTGCTCCAGGTGCTGGACGACGGCCGCCTCACCGACGGCCAGGGCCGCACCGTGGACTTCCGCAACACCGTGGTGGTGATGACCTCCAACCTCGGCTCCCAGCTGATCCAGGACCTGATGGGCCAGGCCTCCGCCGGCAAGGAAAGCGACTACGCCGCCATCAAGGAAGCGGTGATGGAAGTGGTGCGTCAGCACTTCCGTCCCGAGTTCATCAACCGCATCGACGAGTCGGTGGTATTCCACCCGCTGGGTGCCGCACAGATCCGCGCCATCACCGAGATCCAGACCATCGGCCTGCGCAAACGCCTGGCCGAACGCAGCATCGGCCTGGAGATCAGCGAGGCCGCACTGAGCAAGCTGGCTGAAGCGGGCTACGACCCGGTCTACGGCGCACGCCCGCTGAAGCGCGCAATCCAGACCCTGGTGGAAAACCCGCTGGCCCGCGACTTGCTCGACGGCAAATTCGCCGCCGGCGACACGGTGAAGATCCACGTCAAGGACGGTGCGGTCGCCTTCGACCGCGCGGCTTAAGCAGCCCCCGGGCTCGCTGTCATCTCGGCGAGCCCGGCTTCACGCGTCACCAATCCAACATACCCAAGCTCGCGCCGCGCCTTGGCATCGTTCACCGTGACCTGCTCACCGGTGAGGACGACCGCGGTACGCGACACCGGCGGCCGCCCCTTGAGCGGAAACGTCCGCCAAGCGAATTCGCACACCGCAGCCAGCGCATAGATCAATCCGCGCGGCACGCCGCGCGAGCCCGGCTCCACGCCTTGTGTCCGCGCCATGGCCGTGATGAAGGCGCGGAACTCCACCGGCGCGCCATCGGTAAGGAAATAGATTTCGCCCGGCTTGCCGCGCCCGGCCGCCAGCAGCGCACCCTCGCAGACGTTGCGCACATGACAGGTGGAGGTGAGGAAGCGGCCGCCGCCGATCCAGGCGAACTGCCCCTTGCGCATCACTTCCAGGATCTTCGGCAGCAGCGCCTTGTCGCCTTGGCCCCAGATGAAGCGCGGGCGCACCACCACCACTTCGAGACCGTTGCCATTGGCCGCCAACGCCACCGCCTCGGCCTGCGCCTTGCTCGAAGGATAGAGCCCGATCGGCCGCGCCGCGCGCGGACGCGTTTCATCGGCATCATGGATCGGCGTGCCGTCCGCCAGCACCGCCTCGGTGCTGACGTGCACCAGGCGCCGCACTCCCGCGGCACGCGCCGCCTCGATCACCTGCGCCGTGCCCGCAACATTGATGCGGTGGAATTCGGCCGGATCGCCCCAGTCCTCTACCTTGGCCGCGCAGTGGAACACCACCTCGGCACCCACCATGCCCGCGGTCATCGCCGCCACGTCGTCCAGGTCGCCTGCCTGCGGCTCGGCACCCAGCCCGCGCACGGTCTGCATGGCGCCCGGTGTACGGGCCAGGGCCACCACGGTATCTCCGCGGCCCTTCAGCATGGCGATCAGATTGCGGCCGACAAAGCCGGAACCACCGGTGACGAAAGCCTTCATAGTCGTTGCCCCTGCAGGTATGCCATCAGGTCCTTCAAGTACAACTACAACGCGGAATAGGCCGCCGCCAAATCCGGCAAAACCCGCCATCCGAAACAGGGGGTAGCTTCATCCTGGACAGTACCCCATAAATGCAGACTGTATTTGCCATCCGCCCGGCGGACAAGCTGCCAGGAGTCTCATGCGACAGCATTACGAATACCGCGTCTGCCAGATCCAGCAATCGCGCGTGACCTATGTCAACGGCACCTGGCAAGGCAAGTTGCCGCCGGGCGGCGACAAGGTCGAAGCGGCGCTCGCCAGCTGCATGCAAACCTGGGATTACCTGCACGGCGCCGGCGAAGACGGCTGGGAGCTGGTGGGGGCAGTTGCGCAAGGTACAACCAGCACCACCGTCCACCAGGTGCTCTACCTCAAGCGCAACAAGGCCTGATCAACGGCCTGATCAGCGCCGAGAGCGGAAGAACTCGCGCAGCACCGCTCCACACTCCTCTTCGAGCACCCCACCACTCCACGCCACCACGTGGTTCAGCCGCGGCCGCGCGATAACGTCGTAGACCGAATCCACCGCGCCCGCCTTGGGGTCGCGCGCGCCGAACACCAGGCGCGACACGCGGGCATGCACGATGGCGCCGGCACACATCACGCAAGGCTCCAGGGTGACATAGAGAGTGGTACCGGTGAGTCGGTAGTTGCCCAGCCGCTGCGCCGCATCCCGCATAGCCAGCATTTCGGCATGGGCACTGGGATCGTGCTGGGAGATCGGCTTGTTCCAGCCTTCGCCGATCGGCTCGCCATCCAGCACCAGCAGGGCACCAACGGGAACTTCGCCTTGCCCCGCCGCCTGACGGGCCAGATCAAGTGCACGCCGCATCCACGCGATATCTTCCTCACGCGGTTCAGTGCTTCCGGGAATTTCGAGGACAGGGTTCAAGTTGGAGCGATATTAAAGCAAGGGCTGGATGATGGCGCGCGCCTGCGCCAGCGACTGCGCGAAGGAGCGACGAGCACCAATAGCGTCGATGGCCTCGAATTCCGCTTCCATCAACTCGACTCTACGCTCCAGACCGGACAGAAAGGCCGCCCCGTGGCGGGCCAAGAACGGCGTCGCTTCGTCGATGGCCGCCGGCTCCACATCGGCCACCGCACACAGATCATAGAGGTCTCGCGCCTTGGCCTGATCTCCGCGATGCCACATCTTCTTCGCGATGATTTCGCCGCAGGTTTCTACCCTGATCTCGATGCCCGCATGCGGAACCATCTCGAAAGGCCGATTGGTCAAAGGCGTCCCTGCGACGATATCGATTTCTCCCTCCGGCAGGAACAACTTCAGAAATTCCGCGCCTTCCTCGTACTCCTGGCTTACTTGTTCGGCCACTTCGCTCAAACGCGGATTGACGTAGCCGAGATACTGGGGATCCGGCACAAACAAGTCGATGTCCTTGCTCTGCCTGTGGCGGATCCTCAGCATCAACACTGTGCCGCCGCCGAACGTCCAGACGAGTTGCGGAAACTGTTCCTCCAGGTGCCGCATCAACGTCAATGCGTGAGGAAAGAGCAAGCGCCAGGGACCGGCACTCTCCAGATCGATGCTCACTGCCACAGACCGCGGCTGCTTTTCATGCGCCGCGCCAGGCTACGCATCTGCTGCCATACCTGCGCCCGCTCCATGCCATCCTCGTCATGCAACTGCTCCACCACCTGGGCCAGCAAGGATACGGGCGCTTCATCGAGCACAGTATTCAAATGGGGAAGGAATTCAGGAGAAATTTCGCCATTTTGCAAAATGCTACGCAGTTGCCTCGCCTTGAGGGGAGTCCGGTAACTGATACTGGCCAACTGCGCAGCAAGATCAACCGCCCGGCTTTTTCCGGCCTTGACCCGCTCCGGCAAGCCAACCGTCAGGCTCAACCCCAGCACCTCCGTCAAACGGGCAGCGCGGTTCAAACTGAGATCCGTCTTGCTCGCACCTTTTTCCAGCTGGTTGACGGTTGCACGGGACAGTCCGCTGAGTTCGGCGACAGCCGCCTGCGTCAGACCCATGTCGGTACGACGACGACGGACAGAAGCACCCAGTTCTGCAGTAATGGACATGGGCAAATATTAACCGTCCCATCGAAAATGTCAAATATATTTGACATTTTCGATGGGGGAAACCGAGAGCTAAAAGGCATTCTTGACCGAATCCCCGGCCCGCCTTGGGATCGCGCGTACCGAGCCCCAGGCACAAAACGCGTGCGCGGTGACGTCAACGCAATCACGCACGGCTCCAGGGTGACGTAGCACGTGGTGTCGGGCGGCGGCATCGCGCATTGCAATCATCTCGGCGTACGCACTGGGGATCGTGCAAAGCAATCGGCCGGTTACAGCCTTCGCCAGTGATCGCGCCATCCTCGACCAGTACGCTGCCACGCGATATCCAAACATCGTCACCCATAGCTGCTGCAAATTTGCGATGTCGTTCAATGTCACGCGGCGCCATGAGCAACATGTCCGAAGGCCTTGTTGCGACATCCGATTTTCATCATTCGCAAGGTTCGAAAGCACCCAAACGATCCGCTGCGCACGGCCCGAAAACCTAGTTCGTTCGGATGAGGTTCATGCCCGGAAACGGGCATAGCTTCCTTGCCCTATCAGGGAAGTGATCCAGGACAAACGGCCAGCAGTCGACTCGGTACTCAGCAGTAGCAATACAAAAGCCGCGCCCGTTTTCTCCGGTGATCCGCAACGACATTCGCTGTAGTTGCGAGTTGGAAGTAGGGCTTGTTGTCAATCGGCAACCTATTCACTGACTGGGAGATGACCAATGGCAAGATCGACGCAGGGAAGCGGCAAGACTCCTTCGTATTCCTCGGAAACCACTGAAGCAGCAGGCTTGTCGCGGCGCAAATTTCTGGGCGGCGCCGGCAAGGCTGCCGCCGCCGGCGCCCTGGTGGGATGGCTTCCGGCATTCCGTATCGGCGCGGCCGAAGCGGCCTGCTCCACGCCATCGGGTTTTCCATCCGGCATCACGCTGTATCAGCAGGCGTACATCAACTGGGCGCGCGACATCGCGGTGGATCCGATGTGGACCTGCGCCCCCGCCACGCCGGCCGATGTGGTCACCGTCTGCAACTGGGCCAGGACCCAGGGCTACAAGGTCCGTCCCGTGGGCGCGATGCACAACTGGTCGCCGCTGACCGTCGCCGCCGGCGCGAGTTGTCCCAACATCATCCTGGTCGACACCAAGCAGCACCTCACCGCCGTGTCGGTCAACACTTCGAGCACTCCAAAAACCGTCACCGCGCAAACCGGCATCCTGATGGAAGCCCTGCTGACCACGCTCGAAGCCTCCACCCTCGGCGTCAACGCCTGCCCCGCGCCGGGTGATCTCACCCTGGGCGGCGCGCTCGCCATCGACGGCCACGGCACCGCCATTCCGAAGACCGGCGAAACCCTGGTCTCCGGCAACACTTACGGCTCGCTCAGCAACCTGATCCGCTCGCTCACCGCGGTGGTATGGGATACCGCCAGCAGCCAGTACTTGCTGCGCACCTTCCAGCGCACCGACGCCGGCTGCGCCGCTCTGCTGACCCACATCGGCCGCGCCTTCATCACCGAGGTGACGCTGCAGGTCGGGACCAATCAACGGCTGCGCTGCCAGAGCTGGTTCGACAAGACCGCCGCCGAACTGTTCGCGCCCGCCGGCTCCTCCGGCAACACCTTCACCAGCTACCTGAACAGCGCCGGCCGCGTCGAAACCATCTGGTTCCCGTTCACGCCCAAGCCCTGGCTCAAGATCTGGAGCATCGCGCCGAGCAAGCCCTTCATCTCGAGCCAGGTGAACCAGCCGTACAACTACTCGTTCAGCGAC
>JAQGNS010000428.1 GCA_028291705.1 Nevskia sp. | reverse complement strand
CGGTGAAGTTGCCGTCCGCGTCCATCGCCACCGGAGCGGGAATATTGGCTATGAATTCGCCGAGCTTCAGATAGGTTGCCACGTCGATGACAGAGCCCCGCGAGAGCCCGCTTGCGGCATAGCGCTGCGCTTGAATGCGGTACTTTTTCCCAGCGGTGTCGTAGCTGCTGGTCGTCACGACGAAGTCGCCGGCGACGTCCATCGCCACTACCGGATATCCATCCGCCAAAGGCGTTTTGAATTCGGCGGCTTTCGGCGTGCCGTCGGCGCCATAGAGCCGGGCGTAAATGCCCGGATTGGCCGAACCGCTGCGTTCCCAGACCACCACAATATCGCCGATACCATCACGCGCCACTGACGGCGCCATGACGCCGGTTCCGGCCGCCGAATCCACCCGAAAATCGGGCCCGAGCGGATCACCGGCGGCGGCGTAAGAAGCGGCTGGAGTGAAAGCCGTTGTCAGAGCGACGATGGCCAGAGCCCCGCCCAAGACCCTCGATAGGGTATATGCGTTCATTGGTGTGTTCTCCCCGAGTACCACTGCAATGGCTGTTTCTGCGAACAGCCAGCGTCATCACTGTATGCCTTTGCGAGCGACAGAACAATGAAATGGCTGCCTTTCACGCCGCTTTTGCTGGTAGATCTGCAGTTATTAACAATGCGGCGTCCCGACATTGAATACCGAAGGGGCGTTATACGCGCGTATCGATGTTCGGCATGAGTCAGTCCAAAAAAGTATAAAACTATAATAAACAATTAGATAACGGAAACTAGATGGGGCAAGTCCCGCTGTATGAGGCAAATAGCGAGGCAAAAAGGAACCCTCCGATGCGCATCGCGTCCTAGCTCTTCGTTCGTTGGAGCAGGAGCCACATATGTCGATTAAATCAATATTGATCGACATGACAGCCCATTGTGTCGATGCCATCGACACCCAGGAACCGGCCCCTCGCAACAACCACTCTCACCAGCTTATTTTCCGAATCAGACGCAGTTTTATTCCGGATTGGACGACTGCGCATGCTTCCTCGGCCACGGGTTGCAGTGCTCTCACTCCTGCTTAATCAAGCTCCGCCAATCCCGCCCTGAACCCCTCTACCTGTGACAGCATGCCCGTGGCGATCGCCTCCCAGGTCGCGCCGGGGAAGTCCCGCGTCAATCTGCGGTAGGTCGGTTTCAACCACATAAATATGGCCTGCCTGATCGCACCTGTCGGTTTTGACAGCATAACGACGCCAGTTTGTCGGAAATTACAACGTAAATACCGTAGTTGTCGGAATTGTCGAAATAAGCTCCGGCAAGGAGTGCCGCATGAACTGCCAATAAACCAGGCTGTAACCTGGTTTTACGAATAAATAACCGGGCCACACCCTGGTTTCTAGCAGTCGTCTATTCCACCTTCCGAATGGTCCGGGCTTCGTCCGTGTCCTATTCAGTGGTCAATAAATCCTTGAATAGCTGGCTCCATCGCTCAAGCAGGCTTTTATCAAAGTGGTTAACTCCGACAGTCAGCGCCCGCTTTTTTGCCTGCCTTGCGACTTCCACCTTCCAACCATCTTCAAGTGTAATCCCCTGTGACGCGGCCCAAGCCTTTATCTGCGGAACAATCGGCTTGCCGGATTGAACGACATCGCTAAACGGCTTCTCTGCTCTCCGCTCCCAACGGTCGACCACGTCGGCAAGGAAGGTCGATGGAAACAAGTCTTCTGTCTCCGAGTCGGCAAATCCCGCATATTTGTCCGTTGAGAGAATTCGATCCTTTGCCTCTTTGTACAGACCATTCTGCATGTCCTTCATCATCTTCTTTCCGGCTTCGTCGCCATCAAAAAGCATGAACGGCAGGACTTCATCACGGCCCGTCAGTATGCTGGCAACCACCATTGCGTTCTTGGCGCCGTGCGCAGGTGGAAACACAATTTCGCGCTTCGGACTGATCTGCTGGCTGCCGATCAGAAGCGTCTTGATGGTGGAAAGGTAGTGCTGATCGGAAGGCCCTTCCACAATTACCGGATGACAGCCGTAAAGGATGCTCTCGGCCACATTCATATTGAGGGCCGAGTAAATTGCATAGGTCGCGCCGGACTTACGCGGATCATCACTCCCTCGGCGCAAGTCAGCGGACGCCTTGGTTGAACCGTCGTCGGCCACGAAAACCTTCCTGGCACGGTCCAGCATATCCGCATCGACCAAGAACGGTGAATGCGTCGTGTAGACGATCTGATTGGTATCGGCCAGGTTCTCGAAGAACGCCGACAAATCGCGTTGCGCAAGCGGGTGAAGCGATAGCCCCGGCTCGTCTAGGAGAAGGATCGAGTCGCTGTGTTCACGACTGCTTTCCACCAGGAACACCAGATAGAAGCTCAGAAACCATTGAAGCCCGCTGCTGCGATCTTCCAATTCGACCTTTTCGGGCCGCCGCTTGTCGCTGACCCAAATGCGGAAATGATCGCCGTCCGCCTGAAATTCAAACGTATAGTCTCCCTGCTTCCACCATTCGCGGAACCGCTTCGTGAGATCGGTACCGGCGGAGTTGAGCAGAATCGTTCGCTCACGCTTCTTCGTGGCGATCTCCGCAATTTGGCTTTCGGTTGGAGCTCGATTCTGCGGGTCCCTGAAGTCCCGGCCTAATTCCAGAATCTCGTCAGGCTGCAAACGCACGAAGCTAAACAGCACCCTGAGCGTGCGCGCTTTGGCCGCTTCGCGCGCACCCAAATCTTCGCGCTTCAGATTCTGAACCACATGGGGAAGGTAAATCTCAGAGTCCAAGTTTCCGTAGTTCGAGTAATACACGAACCTGGGCAACCGCTCGACGACGTAGGCGATCACATCATCTCTGTCGGAAGGCAACGGCGCCTTCAACTGCTTCTCCAAGGATGCCAAGGCTTCCAACAAGCGAGCGTACCGGGGCGCGATCGAGCTTGTTGGAGCAGGATTCTCTGGAAAGACGCTTTTCAGCTTGGCAGTAAGAGCCGCAATAGCTTGGGCAGAAAATGCCGCCTGACTCTTGATTTCATCCTTGGCCGAAGCCAACGCCTTCACCAACTCCGGCTTGAGCGAAGCCTCTTTGGCCAGCGGAGATATGGCATTGATTTCCGTTGCCGCGCCGGCGATGATCTCCGAGACAGTTTCCGCCTTAGCTTCACGAGTCGGCTCGAATTTCGGGAATGCGATGGAATATTCACCGTCGAAGCATCTGCCCACTTCCACCACATTCAGCGCGCTGCGGTCTACACCCGTCATGCCGGCAAGGTGCTCGGCAAGGTCAGGTATCTCGAATTCGGCCGTAATGAACTTGAACGCTCCCGGATTTTCCCGTACCGCGGCGTAAGTGGCCTTCGGATAATCCGACGTGGGTTTGATTTCCCCTTCTCTAGCCGGATTCAATTTCCATAATGGGAGAAGCAGATTCGTCTTGCCTGATTCGTTTACCCCAATCAATGCAGTGACCCGCTCTGCATCGATCCATCCGCTGTCGATAACGGAACGAAAGTTCGTAACCTTAAATTTCACAAGACGCATTTTCTCTCCCTCCAAACCCCTAAAATTTTCGTGTCGCAGAGACTTTACAGCCGGATCGGCAGCGTCACCTGCGGCTGCAGCGGCGTCAAAATCTTTGAGTAGGCCTGCAGAATGTCGTTGTACAACGTCGGATGCTTCGGCGCTTCGAGCGTGATGACCAGGGCGTACTTGATGTTCGTCGCATCGTTGGTCGCCGAGCCACCGGCGCGTGCGTTGTAATGAATATCGAAGATGGGGGCCTTGAGCGTACGGCCCTGCATCCGCTTCGAGGCGTGCAGCGCCGTCTCCCATTTCCCGTGATCGTAACGGCGCTCGGCCTCTCCAGAATACGTGCCTAGATCAAAGAATCCCTTTGAATCAGCCGTCTGCTTATCTTCTTTGATCGTGCCCGAATCAGGACGGAATACGATCTCCAGTCCCGCCCGAGTGTAGGAACTGGCGTCCTGGGGATCAGTCGGACAGGCATAACAGAACGTGGCTTTGACGGTGACCATGCCGGTGATCCCCTGGCTGGGGATAGGCACCTTGGCGCGCAAATACTTGCCCGGCTTCAGCTCGCCTTGATACACGACGCGGGCCACGCCGTCGTCACAGGTGATGATAGCGGCCAGCTCCTCCGGAATCTTTCCCCAGCCGACTTCGCGCCGCGCGTGCCCGTTGGCCTCTGCGCAATGGATCATCAGGGCCTTGATCGCCAGCGGGCGCAATGAATTGCCGAGTACGGCGCGTGTCCCGACAGCGGTTCTGAGAAGGTATGGCGAGGCGAAGCTGGTTCCCAGGTTCGGCGCCAACTGCAGTCTACGACCGGGCGCGAGCATGTGAAAGTAATTGGCTCCGCTTCCGCCGAACGCCATCAAATCGGGTTTGACGGCGCCGGGGATGCGGCCGGGACCGATCGCACTATATGAAGCCCGCTTCCATTGGCTAGTATCGGTGCTGTCCGCGGCACCGACAGCCAGGGCATTCACGCAGTCACCCGGCACCTGGATTCTGGCGTTACCCGACGCCCAATCGTTTTCACCGTTATTTCCGACGGCCACCGCCATGAGCGTGTCACCGTCTTCCAACAAGGAATCAATGACCGACGTCCACGCATGCACGTCGTTGTCCTCGATGGGTAGGCTGGGTCCCAAGCTCAGATTGATGAATTGGTGCTGACGCGAAAGCAGCACTTCTTCGATGAAGCCCAGGGTTCTGTACAACTCCAGTGGATCTTCTTCGTGGGTCTTGCTGTCTAACACCCGATAGTGGGTGACATTCGCATAGGGCCGCTCTGCCAGCCCACCCGGAGTGATGGGGCCGAATAGAAACGCCGACGACGTACCCAAGCCATGCTCTTCGCCCTCTGGAATATTGGCCGCGTCGTCGTCCATTGCGACATAGCGATCGAGCCACGGTGCGATCAGGTGCAGCTCAGGAAGGCCGCCGTCGAGAATCGCCACACTCGGTTCCGCAGACACTGCACGCTCGGTTGGCAACTGGCAAGTGAGAGCAACCGACACGCTTCGTTGCACCGGGCGTAAGCCACGCAGCTTCGGCATCGGCCGAATCAGTCGGATGAAGCTGAATTGCGCGACACGCTCCACCTGAGCGGCAGTCAATTTCAGCGGCACAAACCACAAGGTGCCGGCGCGGAATGACAAGTCTTGGTAAAGCTCGCCCTGCGCCGCTTCAACATAGCGGACAAAGGCAGCGCGGATGAATTCAAAATCGCCATCTGGAATGAGATGCAGCGCAGCCTCGAAGAATTCGGTCTGCGCCGCATCCGACTGCCGAATCTTTTCGGCGGGCGCAAACGCCTCGAAAGTTTCCACCCGTGCCAACTGCTTAGCATCTTCGCCATCTGCATCTAGCTGTTGCGCGAGCGCCGGAAGCAAGCGGAAGGCACTGCGATGACCCGCGACAAAGATTTCGGTGGTAACGCACTCCTGCGGTTCGGTCTTTTTCTTACTCCACTTCTCCGGCTTGATGCGGCGGTTGCGATTGCCCACGGACACCAGGCTCGCAGTTCGCAATAGGCTGGAAGGGAAATACGATTTCGCAATGTAAGCCGGATTGAGCGTCAGCTTGGCGACCGCATAATCGCCCGGACAGGCATCCGCCGGCAGCGCGTCGAGCACCTGAGCCGTTTGCGTGAAACGTGGCGCCAATCGCTTTGCCGCCTCCGCGTAGGAATACACCGCGGCCTTTTCTCCGCCTCGGCGGGGGCCAGCAATATAGTCGGTGAGCAGTTCCCCTCGGCCAATCAGAAAATTGGTGGTCGCCACTAATTATTCCTTTTATTTTTACTAGCCGTGCCGCCGTATTTCCGAATGGTGTCCCTGCTAACTCCGGTGATCTCGGAAATCCTGTGTTGCGACAGCCGAGTCTGCTGTGACAGCAACGTTGCCAGTTCCACGCGCTGAGGGTGCGCCAGGGAAACGGCTCGCGATTTCAAGAACTCCTCCACCAGATCGGCTTCGCCAGCCAGTTCCAACGCGACGGTGCGGCGGAAGCGCTGCGCCGTCTTCTCGATCGCGCTGAACGATTCTCCGAGCAACGCATAGGCCAGGACATCGGCCCACCGCTCAAATCGTTCGTACTCGGGTTCCAGATAGCGCTTCAATGCTGTCTTTACCGCGGCGAGATCCGGAAGCTCGAATGGCACGACCGCATCGAAGCGTCGCCATAGGGCTGGATCGATCAGCTCAGGGTGATTGGTCGCTGCCAGCAGCAAGCCGGTCGCGGGCCATTCATCGACTTCTTGAAGAACCACAGTGACCAAACGTTTTAGTTCGCCAATATCGGCGTCATCGCTGCGCCGCTTGGCAATGGCGTCAATCTCATCGAGCAGCAAGATGCAATTGCTGCGTTTCGCGTAATCGATTGCCGCCCGCAGATTGTTACCACTGCGTCCGAGATAACTGCTCATGACTGCCGTTAGATCGAGGACGTACAACGGCAAAGAGAGCTGAGCTGCAACCCAGCGTGCAGTCAGGGTCTTGCCGACCCCCGGTGGACCGAGAAAGATTGCCGAGCGGGTGGGCCTAAGTCCGGCCTGCCTCAAGCTTTCGACCCTGGTTCGCTCCAGAATGAGTTGACCTACGGCATCGCGCGTCACAGCACTCAGCAATGGTTCGGGTGTTTCCGTATCGGTGTAGACCTTCAAGAGCGAAAGCCGAGAATCCTGATCCAGAGGCAATGCGCCGTGATGATCGGCCGCAATGACATCTTGACTAGGCGCCGCCCGCCGGAGCGGACTGCTGCCCCTTGCTGGACTCGACTTCAAATAAGTGTCGAATTTTTCTGCTAGGTCCGGGTGCGTCGCCCGATAGCGGCGGACCAATCGTGCAAGAAACAAACGCACGTCATCAGACCGCTCGCCTACCGCAAGTCGAGCAAGCTGGACGAAATCTTCCATAATTTCCGTTGATTCGTCTGTTTCTTGCATAACTCACTGATAAATAACGATAAAATTAAAAAACAAAATGGACTAGCAAAGTATCGCATATTCCCCCTGGCGATGAAAGGACGTAAAGCACTGCAACGGCAAACCGCCTGATCTGGCCGCGCAAGCAGCTCGGGAAACATTCACAAACAGCGCCGCGCAGCTTGCGCGATGTCATCGGCACGCATGCCTATTATTTTGTGCACTAAGTGACTTAACGCCTAATATCTTGGGCAACGATGTACTCGGCACTCGGGCCTTGTGCAAAGCCGATCATTGATCGCGCTCCACGCCCGCGTCCTGCTCACGCTGGCCTTGCAGTTCCACCACAGTTGCCTGGGCGCGTGTTGGCGTAGGCCGCACCTTTCCAGCGAACGCCCGAAGCCGATCAGCAGCGCGCTGAAGGAGGATCTTTCGGGCGTCGTCCGTCGTGACTTTAGCCGCCAACTCCACGTCGGCCGCATGTCGCCGGAACGCAGTAGCAACGCGATCGGTATTGCGTGCCCGCGCGACCTCCCAAGGCTTGCTCGGTGCCGGACTACGCTTTTCCGCCACCACGCGCCGCACCGACTCATCATCGGTTCGCATACGCAAAGCAGCGGCCTTCGTTCGCAACGACTCCGCCCGTGTTCGGTCGCCCCGAGCTGCCGCAAGCGCGGCGTCCGACAACAATCGCTGCTTGCGCGCCGCCAGCCCCCGTCGTACCTGCTCCCGCGTCCAGCGGGCAGGCTTTGGCGCACCGTGCCGCATCAGGCCGCGGGACCGTGCGGGCGACTTGCCCCGTTCCCACGCCCGGCTGGCGTCAACTTCGATGCCGTGTTTCCGGGCCGTCTCCGCAAATTGCTCCCGCAAGCGCTGCACCTCCTGCACGCTGGTATGCAGCCGTCGCCCCTGGCCGTCCATCAGGTTGAGGACCACATGGACGTGCGGCTGTTTGGTGTCGTCGTGCCGCACGAATAGGTATTCGTGCCCCTTCTCCCCGAACCGCTCCGCCAGGAACTGGCGCACTACCGCCGTCAGGACTTCGGGCTTCGCCTCGGCACCGGCATCGAGAATGAAATGGGCCGTAACACGCCGCTTGCGCTTTACCTCCGCGCCGGGTTCGTCCATTCCGGCGCCGGCCTGCTGCGTCCAATGCCGCACCAGCTCGCGCAATTCACGCACATCATGGATCTTCTCGCCGACCTCATTTTCCAATGCCAGCCGCCCATGCCGCCGGACATAGTGGATATGGCCGAGAATCTTGTTGCCACCGTGGCCGTAGCGCGTGATCTTCAGGATGGCCTGCGGCCGGCGCTGCGCGATCCTCAGTTGCCTTGCCAGCCCGGCGTTACCAGCCGGGCCGGTTTTGCCGTATTTGCCGGTCCTGCCGGCACCGATGAGTCGCCCACCCCTACCCCGCCGGCCATGCGGCTGGTCACGCAGCAGTTCGTCGTCGCGCTGATCAGTCACGGCCGGCCACCGCAACGATCCGTGCCCGCGTAGCAGCTACCTGCCGGCGCCAGGTCCACTCGCAGTCCTTGAGCGCAGCACGGAGCTGGTCCAGGACATCGGCCAGCGCCCGGCCCGGCGGTTCGCCCTGGTTCACGCGGCGGGCGATCTGGTTGAGATTCACCCCGATCAGGCGCATCTGCCGCGCCAGCTCCAGCACAGCCTGTTGGTCGCGCTCCAGCAGGTCCGCGCCGCCGGTGATGAGTTCACGCAGGGCCTTCCTGACGAGGCGCGAGCGCCGGATGCCGGTACGGGTCGACAGGACACGCAGACCGGCATGTTCCTCTCGCGTCAGCCGCAGATGCAGCGCCTCGCTGCGCTTCGGCCGACAGCTCACCGGCAGTGTGTCGTTCATGCAGTGCCTTCTCGGTGCGCAGCACCGGCGACCGCCGACCGCCTGCGGTCAGCAAAATGCACCACATTTTGCGAATCGGCGCCTTCACGCTTCAAACGCTTCTCGCCTGTGACGCAGTAGGGTTTCACGGCGGAGGCTTCAGGACGGTTTGGCGGCGACCCGCGACTCGGGACGCTGCTGATGGTCGGCCGGCGGTTCGGCGATATGCAGGCGGATGCCATTGCGTTTACCACCCTGTGCCAGCGCGTCGATGGCCCGGCCCACCCCAGGCAACCCGAGGAACATCTGCACCTCGTCGCGCGAGGCCTCCGACAAGTCCACCAGCACCCGGATCATGGGAACGCTCGCCTTACTCGGTGTAGCCGTGAGCGGCCAGCACGATGTGGAGCATGTTATGGCCCTCCCACGATCCCGGCCGGCGTTGCGCCAGGGCAACATCTTCGAGCAGCATCGCCGCCACCGTCTCGATGTTGAGCTTGCCGTGGGTGTTGAATTCGGTATTACCGATTCGGGTGAGGAGCTGACGGATCAAAGCGGCGTCCTCGTCGGGAATTTCGATGGTCACTCGCATGGCGCCGCTCCCGCATCGGACGACGTACCGGCAATGCCGACGGACGCGGCGGTGCCGTCACTAGCGGCATTGCCGGCTTCACCGTCGTCCAGTTCCAAGATGACCCGATGGGCGCCAAGCCTGCGCACCGCAGTCGCCGCGCTCTCCAGTCGCTGAAATAGCCGCGGCTGCTTGCGGTGCGTACTAATCAGAACCCAGCGCTGCGAGCCAATGTCCAGCTCCACCAGGTAACCGCCGCCGATGCCGCGGATAATCGCCGCGTAGTCGGCCGCCGCGCGGGTCAGGACGCGCAGATGCGCATAAGTAAGCGTCGGCAGGTCTACCCGCAGACACTGACGGCGGCGGGGTCGCTTCTGGTTTACGCCAGGGCGACGGTGACGGGATGTTTGGGACACGGCATATCCTCGTGTCGTCGATCGAATGACGGAGACGGCGCGCCGGGTTGCGGCGCAAATCCGTTCCACGGTACCGGCCAGTCCTTGGTCGGTTGTTTCGATTATCCCAGAATGATAGGGCCGTCAAGCCGCATTTCATGCAAGCTTACTTGAACTTCTTTCCAAAGTTCTAAGGCTGTGCAGATCAATTGATAAATAACCACATCACTTCCCGAAGTGACTGGACCATAACCGGGAAAATATCGGTACCCGGTAGTGTCATCGTCCACTCGTAATTACCTAGCGGCAAGATACTGCCAGAACCCCCGGGCAGAGTTGCCGTATCACAGGAAATACGTCGTGAATAATGATATGGAAAATTACAAGCTACCCGAAGATCACCGGAAGAAAGACGCGCATCTGGTTGGTATTCTCGAAGCCCAGTTACGCCAACTTCGGCGCAGGGGTCAAGAATTCAAGATTTACGTTCTCAAGGCCCACGTCGAGGACGGCAGCATGTGGTGGCGGATGCTGCTGCGGTTACCCGATCAGAGCTTGCGGCTGATCGACACCGTGCAGCAGGAGCGGCGCTGGAAGCAGCTCAACGCCCTCATGCGTTTCATTATCCGCAGTTGCGGTGGCGAGCGCGAGATTGTAGTCGATTTGCACGGCGTGGACCCGAAGCTGTTGCTGTCGAAAGGAGAGACGCTGTGACGGAAAGGAATCCGGGTATCGCCCTTGCAGCGGCCGCGACGCTCAGCATCGCCCTGCTGCCGCTGGCGGTCCACGCCCAGGACATTGCGCCGATCACCGGCACCCTCAACGCCATTTTCTCCTTTCTGCAGGGCACGATGAGCCGCACCCTAGCGGGAATCTCCGTAGCCTGTCTGGGCATCCTGGCGATGACCGGCCGCATGCGCTGGGTCTGGGCCGGTTCCATTATCGGCGGCATTGTGCTGGTTTTCGGCGCCGCTTCCATCGTTTCGTTCTTTACGACCTCGGCCGGAAGCTGACCATGACTGCCGAGTACGTCGAGCGCGACTCCTTGGTGGTCGGCATGACCCGACCGCTGATGACGTTCGGGGTGACGTACTCGTATTTCGTCATCGAAGCGATGACGGCGGCGATCCTGTTCCTGATGGGCAACAACCTGCTTTACCTGCTTGCCGCCGTCCCCTTGCATACAGCGGGCATGCTGCTGTGCAAGTGGGACGCGCGGTTTTTCGACATCCTGTTTCGGGTAGTGCAGCACGCCCGGCCGGTCCGCAACCGGCCGCTACACCGCTGCAACCTGTACCTGCCGCACTGAGGCCCGGACGCCATGCCACGCAGCGCCGTCCAGCTCCTCAAGCCGGCCGCGCGGCGCACGCGGGCCGCGCGGATCGCCGCCAGGGAAGCCGGAAGCGCCCAGCACATTCCCTATATCCGGCATGCCGACCCGCACACGCTGGAAACGCGCAGCGGCGAGCTGGTGCAGGTGCTCAAGCTCGAAGGCAAGTCTTTCGAGACCGAAGACGTGCAGGAGCTGGACCGCCTCAAGACCACGCGCAACACCCTGTTACGCGCCATCGGCGGCGGCGACTACGCACTGTGGCAGCACATCGTTCGGCGCAGGGTGCAGCCCACAGTCGGCGGCCGCATCCCGCCCGGCTTCGCGGCGGAGCTGGACCGCAAGTGGTTCGGACGGCTCCGCGAACGCAAGCTGTACGTCAACGATCTGTACCTGAGCCTGGTACGGCGCGCGCCGAAAGGCCCGGCCGGACTGGCGCTGCGCATGCAGCGGGCATTGTCGCCGGCGAAGGATGAGGAGCACGGCCGGCGGGAGCGTGCGCAGGCCCTCAAGGAGCTGCACCAGCAGGCCGATAACCTGCTCGCCAAGCTGGCACCTTATACCCCACGCCGGCTCGGCCCCATCGAAAGCGACTTCGGGCTGCTGTCCGAGCCGCTGCGCTTCGTTCATCACCTGCTCACCGGCCGCGACCGGCCCGTGGCCCTGCCGTGCGAGTCTCTGGACGCCTACCTTGGGACGGCAGTGCCGGCAATGCCGCTCCAGACGTATCTGCCGGCAGCGACGGACTATCTCGGGGGCGAGGGCTTCGAGATGCGCGGCCCCGGATGGTCACGCTTCGGCGCCGTCCTGACCATCAAGGACTACGCCGCGCAGACCTACGTCGGGATGCTGGACGCGCTGTTCACTCTGCCGTGCGAGGCCATCGTTACCCAATCCTTCGCCTTCATCGGCAGAAGCACCGCGCTCGAAGCCCTGGCGCGCCAAGCCCGGATCATGGAAAACATCGACGATCCGGCCCTGTCGCAGATCGACGAAATCGACGAGGCCCGCGACGATCTGGCGAGCGGGCGCTTGGTGTACGGCAGTCATCACTTTTCGGTCGTGCCGATCGTCGAGAATGCGGAGGAGCTGGACCGCGCCTGCAACGAAGTGGACAAGCGCCTGACCGATCTGGGGCTGATCACTGTGCGCGAGTCCGGCGGGGCGATGGAGCTGGCGCGCTGGGCGCAGCTCCCCGCCAACTTCGCCTACATCGCCAGGCCGGCGCCGATCTCCAGTCAAAATTTCGCCGCCTTCGCCTCCCTGCATAACTACGCCTACGGCAAACCCAGCGACAACCACTGGGGGCCGGCCATCACCATCTTGGAGACGGTCAGCGGCACGCCGTACTTTTTCAATTTCCATGAAGGCGACACCGGCAACGCCATCGTCGTCGGCGCTACCGGCACCGGCAAGACAGCGCTGATCACGTTCCTGCTGGCGCAGTCCCTGCGCACCGGCGCCAGGATCATCTATTTTGACAAGGACCGCGGCGCCGACCTGTTCATCCGCGCTCTGGGCGGGCGTTACAGCATCATCCGCCAAGGGCAGCCGACGGGCTTCAATCCCTTGCGCCTGCCTGATTCGCCTACTACGCGGGCCTTCCTCGCCAACTGGCTGGGCACCCTCCTGACCGCACGCGGCGAGCAGTTGACGGCGCAGGAGTCACAAGTCGTCCGTCAGGCGGTGGACGACACCTTTCGCCTGCCGGAACACGAACGGCAGCTCAGCGTCATTGCCGCGTTTTTTCCGCGGCTCAGCGCCGGCGGCCTGGCGGAGCGCCTGCAGCCTTGGCACAGCGGCGGGCAATACGCCTGGCTGTTCGATAACGCGGACGACCGCCTCGCGCTGGATCAGCGGTTGATGGGATTCGATCTGACCGAGGTGCTGAATGATCCCATCATCGGGGTGCCCACGATGTACTACATGCTGCATCGGGTAGATCGCGTGCTGTCCGCCGGACAGCCAACCGCAGTCGTCGTCGATGAAGGCTGGGCGGCACTTAAAAGGAAGATCTTTGCGGCCCTCGTGGAAAATTGGGAACGCACCATCCGCAAACTCGAAGGGCTGCTGATATTCGCTTCGCAGTCGCCCGAGTCGATCACCGACAACCCCGTGGGCGCGGTGATCATCGACCAGTCGCCGACGCAGATCTTCATGCCCAACCCGAACAGCAAAGCCAAGGCCTTCGAGGGCTACAACCTCAGCAAGCGCGAGCTGGAGCTGATCCTGACCCTGGACCGGGAAAGCCGCTGCTTCCTCATCAAGCACGGCCGGCACAGCGTTGTCGCCAAGCTCGACTTGTCCGGCATGGACGACGAGATCGCCATTCTGTCCGGTCGGCAGGAAACCGTCGAATTGCTGGACCGGATTCTCGCCGAAGTCGGCGAAGATCCCGCGGCATGGATGCCGATATTTCAACAGCGAAGGAGAACCTTATGAGTGTGAAATCAAAAGCGGCCTGCGCCTTTTTGTTGGCGCTGGCCCTCATCAGCGGCGGCGCCTCGGCGTCCGGCTTCCCGGTAATCGACATCGCCAACCTGATGCAGGCGCTGCAGGAATACATGCAGCTCACCGCTCAGCTCGAACAGCTCCAGCAACAGTATGCGCAGATGCAGCAGCAGTACCAGTCGCTGACCGGCAGCCGCGGCATGGGAAGCCTGCTCAACTCCGGCGTCGAGCAGCAGATGCGCCAGTACGCCCCGGCGTCCTGGCAGCAGTCGCTGCAAGTGCTGCAACAGGGCGGCCTGCCAGGCAATGCCGCCGACGTTGCCAGTGCGGCGCAGCGTTTCGCTCAGAGCCAGGGCCTGACGCAGACCGGGACGCAGGTCTTTCCCGGAAGCCCGGCCGACGCCCAGGCCTACACCGCCAGCACCGGCACCGCCGCCGCGGCGGCGGGCCTCAGCGAAGCCGCCTACAACCAGACGCAGGCGCGCATGCAGCGGGTGCAGCAGTACCTGGCCCAGATCAACAGCACCCCCGATCTGAAGGCCTCGCTCGACCTCAACGCTCGCCTGCTAGCCGAAGTCAACGAATCGCTGACGCAGATGATCCAGCTTCAGGCGGCGCAAGTGCAGGTACTGGGTACGGCCAATGCCGCCCACCTGCACGGCAAAGCGCAGGACGCGGCCTTTACGCCCTGGAGTGCGCCGTGAAGTGCCTGGCGGTGGCATTGCTGATTCTGCTTGCGGGTTGCTCGCATCAGGATCTGAAACCGCCGTGCACACATCCGGCGCTGGCAGACGCGATTAGCGGTTGCGGCCCGGTGCGGCCGATCCAATAAGGAGGATGGAATGGCAAGGACGCCACTCTTCTTATTCGCGGCTTCGGCGATGCTCCTGGCCGCTTGCGGACGCGGCGGGCAGGACAAGATCGCGCAGGCGATCGACGCCGGTCACCAGCAGTCCGAGCTGCAGGCCGCTGCCGATCCCGCGCAGCAGCCGCACCCGGATGATTCGAACCTGTTGCGGCGCAAGCTCAGCGATACACAGATCTGGCAACTTTTCTTCGGTCCGACGCAGACGCAAGGGGACTGGATCGCCTACCTGCCGTGCACGCAGAGCGACGCCGGCTTGCCGGTGGCGCCGTACAACCGCATCTACCTCGAGCGCTGCCCGGCACTGCAGCAGTACCTGCTGGCGCGGGCACGCAGCGCCGGGTTCTTCGACGCCACGGCCCGGGACGTGATGGACCCGCGCATCAGCGGCGCCAAGCCGCATGACTCATGAGCACCGTTTTTACCGACTTCCTTAACAACGTGGACCTGGCCGTGAACGGCGTCCTCATCACAGGCTATTCCAATATGCGCAGCGCCTTCCAGACACCGCTGCGCCTGTGCCTATCAATCTTCGTCGCGGTGTACGGCGTGCTGATGATGACCGGACGCGTGCAGATCTCGTTCCGCGAAGCCATCGGCAAGCTTGGCGTGATGCTGTTCGTGTACGTGCTGGCGACCAGTGCCGACTTCTACACCAACTACATCGAGCAGTTGTTCGTCAACGCGCCGGCCTCCATCGGCAATGTGCTTGTCGGCGGCAGCGGCACCGGCGGCCAGAACACGGCAATGGACCAGTTCTACAGCACCGGCATGGACGCCGGCGACAAGCTGTGGAACCGCGGCAGCCTGTACACGCTGAGCCCGCTGTTCGCGGCCATCGTGGTGTACGCGATCACCCTCGGCGTGGCAGCTTACGCCGCCTTCCTGCTAGCCTTGGCGAAGATCGCGTTGGCGGTGTTGCTGATCCTGACGCCGATGTTTGCGCTGTTCTACCTGTTCGGGCATACAAGAAGGCTGTTCGAGGGCTGGCTGGGCCAGGTCATCCACTATGCCCTGGTGCCGATCCTGGTCTACGGCATCCTGGCGCTGATCCTGTCGATTGCGCAGACCCAGGTCCAGCAGATCGACGCCAACGCCAGCCTGGCGAACTTCCCCCAGGTGCTGGAGCTGGCCCTGGCCGGCGTCGTCGCCATCCTGCTGCTGTCCCAGGTGCTCGGCATCGCCAGCGGCATCGCGGGCGGCATCTCGCTGAGCACCATGGGGGCGTTCCGGGATTCGGTGAGCCGGGGCGGCGCGCTTGCCGGACGCCGCGCCATGCAGTGGGCGCGCTTCCTGGTCAGGCCGCCACAGGGGCCAACGCGCCACTCGGGGAAAGGCCGTGGGCGCTGATAGGCCGGTACAAGACTTCGACGGTTACTTCAAAGCCGCCGAGGATTTCTACGAGGAGGGCTATCGCCGGGTCAAGGCTTCGCGTGACCGCGCCTGGATCGTGGCAGCGGGTTTCGGCGTTCTGGCGGGCCTCGCGATGCTCGCGGTGGCTTTCCTGGCCCCGCTGAAGCGGACGGACGTGGTTCCCGTGGTGGTCGACCGGAGCACCGGGGAGGCCCATATAGAAACGCAACTGACGGGACAGACCATAAGCCAGCAGGAGGCAGTACGCAAGGCCGATCTGGCGACCTATGTTATTGCTCGGGAATCCTTCGACAGGCCGCTCGTCAACCAGTATTACGGCGCAGTGCAGAGCCGTTCCACGGACGCCGTGCTCAAGCCTTGGCTGGCGCAGTTCCAGCCGGGGACGCCGGATTCGATCTATACAAAATATGCGGGCGCCACCCGCAATATTGATGTCCATAGCGTCGTCCTATTGAGCACCGCGCTGGGCCAGGTGCATTTCACCGCGACCGTGACCAAGGCCACTGCCGTAACGACAGAAAACTTCATCGCCACCATCGAATTCAGCTATTCCGCGGAGGGGATGGGCTTCGCTCAGCGCCTTCGCAATCCGCTCGGCTTTGTCGTCACGTCCTACCGCGTGGACCAAGAATCCCTGCCTAAGGAGAGTACCCCATGAGACTGCTTGCACTGTTGGCTCTGCTGCCGGTTCTGGCCGGCGCCGCGCAACTGCCCGAATCCGGCCCGGAAGATCCCCGCGTCCGCAGCATCGTTTACGACCCCAACCAGGTTGTGATCATCAAGGGGCACTACGGCTTCGAGCAGATGATCCAGTTCGGCGACGACGAGAAGATCCAGTCGCTGTCCATCGGCGACTCCCTGGCCTGGCAGGTGGCGCCGAACAAGGCTGGAAACCTGCTGTTCCTCAAGCCGGTGGAGCCGAAGGCGCACACCAATCTAGCCATCAGCACCAACAAGCACAGCTACGCCTTCGAACTGGTTGCGGTGAACCTGCTGGCGCAGATCAACGATATGAATTACGTCGTGCGATTCAAATATCCGCAGGACGAGGACGCCAAGGTGCAGGCCCAGCTCGCCAGCATCGAGCACGCCAAGCAACAGGAAGTCGTGCCCGACCGGAAAGTCGATCCTTCCGCCTGGAATCTGGACTACACCTTCCAGGGCAAGACCGAGCTGGCACCCCAGCATGTCTTCGACGACGGCACCTTTACTTACTTCCAATTCAAGGAACGCCAGGATATGCCGGCAATCTTCCTGGTGGCCGACGGCAAGAACGAATCCCTCCTCAACTATCACCTCTCCGGAAAGTACGTCGTGGTTGAGCGCACCGGCAGGCAGTTCACGCTGCGTAGCCGCGAGGGCGAGGTCTGCGTCTACAACGAGCTGGCGTTCAGGGCGCAACCGGCAACGCCGCTAGCGCCGCCAACACCGACGGCGCTGTCCCAGCCGGCAACGCCGGAAAAGCCGGAAAAGCCGGAAAAGCCGGCGGAACCGTAAGCCATGACCATGAACGAGGACCAGCGGACCGAGGGCGAGCCGCAGCGGCAGCGCGGCGCGAGCCCGGTGGTCGACGGCCGCAGCGGCAAACTCGGCAAGGTCGCCGGCTTTGTCGCCATGCTGGTGGTCGTGGGCTTTCTGTTCGTGAGCGGTGGAATGAACCACAAGCCCCAGCCCGCGGCCAAGACGGCGGTACTATCCAATGCGCAGGGTCAGCCGCCGGCGCCGCCTGATCTGCCGCCGCTGCCGGCGGACGAGGCTCAGGCGGGTTTCCCGGCGCCGCCGGTACCCGGACAGCGTGGTGTGCGCGACGAAAGCGGCGGCGAGGCTGCCGACAACGCGCGCCAGAAGGAGGAAGCGCGCCTGCACGCGCCCATGCTGATCTACGACGTGTCCGGCGGCTCAGAGCCCGCCGCGCCGAAGCCCGAGGCGCACGGTGACGCGATGACAGCACTGCTCGCGTCCCAGTTCCAGAGCCAGGCGAATGCAGCCGCGAACGCTGGCGACGGCAAACCCGCGGCGACGCCGGCGGAAGGCTACGCCGAACGCACCCAGGCGTTTGCGCACGCCGCCGCGGACGAAAAGACGCCGGAAGCGCATGCGCGCCGCATTTCGCTCGATGATCGCCTCGCCCAGGGCCGGATGCTCGCCGCGACCCTGGAAACGGCCATCAGCTCGGACCTGCCGGGCAAGCTGCGCGCCGTCGTCACCGCCGACGTATGGAGCGAAGACGGCAGCCGGCGACTGATACTAAAAGGGTCTCGCCTGATCGGTGAATACCGTTCCGGGCTGGTGCGCGGACAGACGCGGGTATTCGTGATCTGGACTCGCGTGCTGCAACCCGACGGCACAGACGTTTCCATCGGCTCGCCGGGTACCGACGATCTCGGCCGCGCCGGCCTCACGGGCACCATCGATCGCCATTTCGCCGAACGCTTCGGCGCCGCGTTCCTGCTGTCCCTGATCGGCTCGGCGACCACTGCGAGCCAGGGCGGCAACACCTTCGTCATCAACACCTCGCAGGGTTTCGGCCAGGTTGCGCAGGAATCCCTGCAGGACAGCATCAACATTCCGCCGACCATTTTCATCGACCAAGGGGCACCGGTGCAGGTACTCGTCGCAAAAGACCTCGTATTCGACGAACCGCCAGCGAACGAAGCGCAATGAGCACAGTCGTCCGCCTGGAACCCGGCGGCACCGCGCTGCGGACCTTCCTCGGCCCGCTAGCACCCTTGCTGGCTCGGCCGGAGATCAACGAAGTGTCGATCAACCGGCCGGGAGAGGTGTTCGTGGACGATGCCGGCAGCATGCAGCGCATCGCCATTCCGGAACTGAGCTGCGAGCACCTGCAGCGCCTAGCTTCGCTCATTGCCTACGAAACGCACCAGGTCGTGAATGCCGAACGCCCCTTGCTGTCGGCCTGGCTGCCCACCGGCCAGCGGGTGCAGGTCGTCATGCCGCCGGCCTGCGAAGCGGGCGCGGTGGTGATGTCGTTCCGGCGCCAGGCCGAGCGGCAATACACACTGGAGGACTACGAGGCATCGGGCATGTTCGACAACACCCTGGTTGTGCAGGACGATGCCCTGAGTCCCGAGGACATTCAGCTCAAGGAGTTGCTTGCGGCGCATCGGCTCAGGGAGTTTTTGCGGCAAGCCGTGCGATATCGCCGCAACGTGGTCGTTTCCGGCTCCACCAATAGCGGCAAGACGACGTTCCTCAACACGCTATTGCGCGAAGTCCCCCAGGACGAGCGGCTGCTGACCATAGAGGATGTGCGCGAGCTGCGCACCAGCGTACCCAACACTGCGCATCTGCTCGCCAGCAAGGGCGGCCAGGGCGTCGCCAGGGTCACGATTCAAGATCTGCTGGAAGCCTGCCTACGCTTGCGCCCGGATCGCATTATCCTGGGCGAGCTGCGCGGCGCGGAAGCCGGCAGCTTCCTGCACGCGGTTAACAGCGGCCACCCTGGTTCGTTGACCAGCGTGCACGCCGATTCCCCGGCACTGGCCTTCGAGCGCCTGGCGCTGATGGTGATGCAGGGTCTTGAATCGCTCAGCCGCGAACAAATCATCAATTACTTACGCGGCGTCATCGACATTGTCGTACAAGTCCGCCGGCACCAGGGCCGGCGCTTGGTCTCCGCAATTTACTACAAGCATGAGACACTCACTTAGATCATTTTCATCATGGACGATATCGGATATCCAAAACCCGAAGAGAGCGCTGCATTAGGTAGCGCACTGAATCATTTCCTGTTTGACCGCATCAAGGAAGGCAAAGCCGAACTGCTCAAAGTGCGCACCGAATCGCTGGAGCGCGTTTATACTGCCGGTCTGCGCCTTGGCATCGAGGCGCACGCGCTCGTCAATCAGCGCAAAGAAAAATCCCCCGCAACAACCTGAAGGAGTCGCACTTGAGCCTGGAAATACTTTCCACAAGCCTCAGCGAAAAATTCGGCATTCCGAAATCGCAGGCCAACGAACAGATCCACACGATCATCGAGCACATCAGCACTGCGCTGGCGAAAGGCGAGCGCTTCGCCCTGCCCGGTCTCGGTTCCTTGTCCGTCGCGCAGCGCGCGGCACGCACCGGCCGCAACCCGCAGACCGGCGCCGCCATCGACATCCCCGCGAAGAAGGTCATAAAGTTTTCTCCGGCGTCGTCGCTGGACAAGACAGTCAACGCGAAGTAGGACGCAACTGACCCCTGGCGTAGGTGCCGGGGGTCGATGCTGTTGGTCAAAGAAAACGAGCGCAGCGCCAGCGCGGTAAGTTCGCGCCGCGAGTCTCAGGATGTTTTCTTTTCATCCGGCGGCGGCGTTGGCACCGCCTTGTAGTCGCCGATGACGCCCTTCGCCGGACAGACCTTGAATACAGGGCATTTGATGCAGCCAACCGCCAAAGCAACGGGACAAAGTGTCATAAGCCGTTCCCCTCACTACCGGAACCAACGCAGCGGACGGCATACCCGGTTGACGGGCACGTCCACCGAACCTTGTACACCCAAAATGTGACAGCCGTCACGCCATCGAATGCGAATCGTGTTTGATGAAGCCGGCCCCGGCTGCACTTGGTACGACTGTTGCGGCACTTAAGTCCTCCTCCAGAAAGGCCCAGCGCCTTTCTCGCACCTTGCCCCCAATTGATCGGGGGCACTTTTTCCTGCCCTGTTTCGAGTCGATCTGCACCACAAAGGCAGATGGTTGGGGACCAGTGTTGGAAGCCTGGCACGCTGTATCATGGCCCCATGGAACTGGACGAGGACAAGATCGACCAGGCCGTGCTGGCCTTGCTGTATCTTGGCGTGCACGATGGCGACCGCGCCTGGAAGTCGTTCGACTGGGACGCCACCATCCGTCTGTACGAGCGCGGCATGATCGAAAACCCGGTCAACAAGGCCAAGTCCCTGGTGTTCACCGAGCGCGGCCTGCAGGAAGCCGAACGCCTGCTGCGGGAGTTGTTCGCCAAGCAGTAAGCCCGCGATGCGGCGGAATTGGTCGGGCGCCATGCGGCCCATGGTGACCCCGGCCAGCGGAATTTTCCGGCACAGCAAAAAAAGCGCCCCGCCGAAGCGGGGCGCCAGGGTGCAGCAGACTAGGCGCTCTTGTCGCGCGACCAGATCAGGTCGTGCGTGCCGTCCTCGCCTTCGACCAGGCGGGCGTAGAGGGTCGCCGGGAACGAGGGATCGTCGAGGGTCACCGACAGGTAAGGCCGCTTCGCCTGCGAGATCTTCTTCCAGGCTGCGCCGAGCTCGAAGTTGCCCGCGTAGACGCGGTAGTCGGGGGCGTTGTCGCTGGTCTTTTCGGCCGGGGCGATCCTGACCTTGACCTGCTGCGTCAGGGTGCGAACCGTGCCGGTGAAGCTGCCTTCCTGTGCGGTGAAAGTGCCGATGGTCGTCATGATGAATCTCCTTTCGGGTTGCAAGGTCGCCCACTGCGGCCTTGTCGGTGATCCGGTCAGGCGACGGACGGGCGGGTTGCATCGTTTGCGACCGCAGCGCAGCGGAGGACCCGGAGGCGCAAAGAATTTGGCCGGCGAGGAAGGCGCGCAGCGGCGGGGAAAATCTTTGCGCCGCAGGGTTGCGGCCCATAGCCCGAGGCGTAGCCGTTTCGTCGCCAGGATTCACGACAAGCCAAGGCCGCAGGGTGCGAACCTTGCCGAAAGGAATCATGACTCCGGCGCCCCGCACTGTATGCTGAACCGTCACGGTTGCTGACGCTGACAAGGTCAGCCCCGGCCGAAGTGCTGCAACGCACCTGCTTTTACGCGGGCATGATCGACTGCGGTATTGAAGGCTGGGAAGCCAAGGACAAGCGGCCTGTCGGTGAGCCGCCCTCGTTCCGGGCAGCCCGGCCCGTCTGAGTCGGGGACGGATGCACAGCCGACAATCCAGCGCAGCAAGGCTCAGATGCACCCTGGCGTCCCGCTCCGGCGAGGCGCGACCATGCGTTACGTGCGTTTACCGCGTTGCAAACAGGCGCCAGCGCTGGCGGCGACCGCCTGCGCTGACACCGATTCGTCTACTTGATGTGTTTGCTGACCAGCTTGGTCATTTCAAACATATTGACCGGCGACTTACCGCCGAAGATCTTCTTCAGCTTCTCGTCGGCGTGAATCAGGCGCTTGTTGATCTTGTCTTGCAGGTCGAACTTCTTGATGTAGGCCCAAAGCTTCTTGATGATCTGGCCCCGTGGAATGGGCTTTGACCCGACGATCGCCGCCAGGAACGCGCTGGGCGTCATCGCTTTCATCAGCGCGGCGTTGGCTTTGCGCTTGGTTTTCTTGGCAGCGGCTTTCTTGGGTGCCGCCTTCTTCGGGGCAGCTTTCTTGGTCGCGGTCTTCTTGGCGACGACCTTTTTCGCGGCGGATTTCTTGGCCGCGGCGGCCGGCTTCTTCTTGCTGGCTTTCGCCATACTTCGTTCTCCTCATGCTCGTAGGCCCGACTGGGCCTCCGTATCGTAATGGATGCGTTCGCAAACCGTGAAATCGCCGGCGGCAGCAGGCTGTTTGCTGGATGGACACTTGGCGATGCGTCGCGCCCAGCCCGAACCGCATGGCCCTCGGCGAACACGCCGGGGGCCACTACCCCTTCAGGCCGCGTCGGCCAGTTCCTCCGCCGCCTCGCGCCCCAGCAGGTAGTCCGCCGATTCCTGCGCCTTCGCCGCCGCGATGAAGATGAACCGGCGGTCGTCGCGCAGCACCTTGAGCCAGCCGGCGATATAAGCGGCATGGTCCTCGACATGATCGGGACGCAAGCCCAGTTCAGCGCCGAGAAACGCCGCGCCCAGCTCCGCCACCAGTTCCTCGGCGGCATAGCCTTCGTCGCCCCAACGCTTGCGGCCCATGTCGCGGTCGAGCCGTGACGGATGCCGTGTCCAATGGACCTTATGCCGATGTCGGCATAAGGTCCATTATGCCGCACCGTTGTGTATGCCGCGTCGCCGTTTGCCTTTGTCGCCTTTCGGCACAAGTCGCCGTATTCAGTCGGCATAATAAGCCCGCGGAGCCAGCAGTAGAAATCGGCGCAACGGACATACAGAAGAGGACAGCCCAGTACTGCCACACTTCCGTATGAGTTGAAACAACACCTATCAGAACGCCGCAGTACCGTTTGTGTATTGCATCACACTGCTTATAAATAACTTGCGCACGCGCCGCAGCCAGCGGCGTACACTCCATTTCGCGCCCCGCGGTGAATGGCGGCATGGAATTCTCCTACGACATGGATTTGGTGGTGATGTCCGTCATCGTTGCGATGATGGCGTCCTACGTCGCGCTCAATCTGGCCGGGCGTGTCTCCTCGGCCGAGGGCCGCGCCGCGCGCTATTGGCTCGTCGGCGGCGCTGTGGCAATGGGCGCCGGCATCTGGTCCATGCACTTCATCGGCATGCTGTCGGTCCAAATGCCGATCCAGTTGGGTTACGACCCATTTCTTACCGCCACCTCGCTGCTGATCGCCGTGGTGACCTCCGGATTTGCCATCGCCGTAGTCAGCCGCAAAACGCTGAGCCCCGCAACCCTGGTGGTTGGTGGCGTGTTCATGGGCGCCGGCATCTGTGGCATGCATTACACCGGCATGGCCGCGATGCAGATGACGCCGCCTATTCAATACGATCCGCTGCTGTTCTGCGCTTCGGTGCTAATCGCCGTCACCGCATCCCTGGCCGCGCTCTGGCTGGCCTTTACGCTACGCTTCGCTGCCACGCCGCTGCTGTTGTTGTATAGGTTGTTTGCCGCAGTGGTCATGGGCATCGCCATCAGTGGGATGCACTACACCGGCATGCAGGCGGCACGCTTCGCCCCCAACAGCGTCTGCACCGCCGCGATCCGGCTTGCCGCCGACAACGCCTACCTCGGACACGGTATCGGCATCGTGGTCCTGGTGATCCTCTCACTAACGGTTCTGGCCTCGCTGTTCGACGCTCGATTGGGGACCCATACTGTTTTCATGCTGCAGCAGCTCCGGTCCAGCGAGGGAAAATACCGGGCTCTGCTGGATACCATGACGGATGCGGTGATCTTGGTGGATGAGGGCAATATCATCCAGTTCGCCAACCCCGCGGTAACCCAGGTATTCGGCTACCCGCCGGAAGAGGTGATCGGAAAAGACGTGGGGATGTTGTACCCGAAACCCTGGCGGCAAGCCTATCTTGATGCCTTCAAACGCTACCTGGATACCGGGAAGAAGACCCTCAACTGGAACGCGGTTGAAATGTTCGGACTCACGCGCGACGGTCGCAACGTCCCGCTGGAAACAGCGTTCGGCGAGGTCGTCTTCGACGGCAAACGGCTTTATGCGTCCTTTATGCGCGACATCTCGGAGCGAAAGGAGCGCGAAGCGAGGATACGCCGGCTAAGCCGGATTCGCACCGTCCTGTCCGGCATCAACAGCCTCATCGTGCGCGCCCGTAGCCGGGAAGAGCTGTTCGAAGGAGCTTGCCGCATCTCGGTTAAGGACGGAGGATTTCTCCTGGCGGTGATCGGCGTCATGGCCGATGACTACGTGCGGCCGGTGGCGTTGTACGGCCACGACGACGGCTATGTGGCGCAAAACCTTCATATGAGTCTGAGCGCGGCGAATCCGGAAGGACACGGTCCTACCGCAACTGCATTGCGTGAAGGGCGTGCCTGCGCCTGCAACGATATCGCCACCGATCCGCACATGGCGCCCTGGCGCGAGGCAGCTCTCAAGAGGGGCTATCGCTCATCGGCAAGCCTGCCCTTAATGGAGAATACGCAGCTCGTCGGCTGCGTCAACCTGTACGCCGCCGAACCTGGCGCCTTCGACGAGGAGGAGATGAGTCTTCTGTCCGAACTGGCCGGTGACATTTCCCATTCGCTGGATTTCATCGCCCGCGACGAGCAACTCGATTATCTGGCTTACTACGACTCGCTGACGCGACTGGCCAACCGCAAGCTCTTTGTGCAGCGCCTGGAGCAGTTTCTGGATGTTGCCCGCCAAAGCCGCAGCGTCGTGGCATTGGCAAAGCTCGATCCATCGCGATTCGCAGCGATCAACGATACTGCGGGCCACGCCGCCGGCGACGCGGTGCTGAAGCTGATGGCGGATCGCATCGTGGCATTTACGGGTAGCCCAAACCACGTTGCCCGGGTGGACGGCGCGAGTTTCGCCGTCGTTTTCACAGAGCTGAAGTACGCTTCAGAGTTGACGCAGCAGCGACTTGAGCCGCTTTGGTCCTCGCTGGGTCGCCCGATCCCGGTTGCGGGCCAGGAACTGCGCATCGCAGGCAGAGCCGGTATCGCCTTGTTCCCGGACGATGCCGAAGATGCAGATGGCCTGCTGCGGAATGCGGAGGCGGCACTGATGATGGCCAAATCGACCAATCAGGACTTAGTATTTTACACCCGGGAAATGGGGGCTGCGATCAGCGAAAAGCTGTCGTTGGTGAGCAAGCTGCGGCAGGCGCTCGAACGACAGGAGTTCGTAATGCACTACCAGCCCAAGGTGGCGCTGAACACGGGTGCTATCTGCAGCGCCGAGGCACTGATTCGCTGGAACAGCCCGGAACTGGGCCTGGTGCCACCGGGGCGTTTTGTTCCCCTGCTGGAGGAAACCGGCATGATCCTGCAGGTCGGCCATTGGGCGCTGCAGCAGGCCGCAGCCGATTATCGGTTGTGGGAGGCACAGGGTCTGCAGGCGCCTCGGATAGCGGTCAACCTGTCGCCCATTCAGCTGCGGCGGCCGGACTTCGTTGAGGGGTTGCGTGCCGCCATCAGCGACGCAGAAGGTAAGTTTTCGGGAATCGACCTGGAAATCACAGAATCCGTCCTGATGACCGACATCGAAAAGCATATCGAAAAGCTTCGGGCGGTTCGTGATCTGGGGGTAGCCATTGCCATCGATGACTTCGGCACCGGCTATTCCTCGCTGGCCTACCTGAACAAGCTGCCGATCAGCACGGTCAAGATCGACCGCTCCTTTATCGTACAGATGGCGGATAGTGCCGACACGATGAATATCGTTTCTACCATTATTTCCCTGGCACATTCGATGAAGCTGAAAGTCGTTGCGGAAGGCGTGGACTCGCAGGAACAGCTCAAGTTCCTGCGGCTGTTGCGCTGTGACGAGATGCAGGGCTTTCTGTTTAGCAAGGGTTTGCCGGCGGAGGAATTTGCCCAGCTACTGCGGGAGGATCGCAGGCTGGCGTCGATCTCAACCGCTTTAGCCGGCTTTTCGAAACACCTGCTTCATCCCTCTGCAGCGGCATAGCGTGAGCGCAGTATCTGTAGTTCCTCGATCAGCTTGGCATAACGCTGCTCGACGACGGCAACCCTCTCCACAGCTCCCTCAACCGACAGCGCCTGCCCCAGGTTTTCCAGGATTTGGCACAGATCGGCGAGATCGCGGGCGCCGACCAGCGCGGCGGTCGATTTGATGCTGTGGGCATAGATGCCCATCGACTTGGCATTGCCCCCGTCCACCGCCTGGCGCAGCTTGCCCAGCACGCGCGGCGCATCATCGATCACTGAACCAATGATTTCGACCACATCTACGGAGGTCATGCTGCCCTCAAGATTGTCGATCACCTGCTGATCGAACTCCACAGGCGCCGCCGTCTCTGGCATCTGCGTCGGGGCGGCCGCATTTGCGCCCGGCGAGGGCTGGTTGCCGACTGGCACACAGCGGATGAGCGCGTCCATCAACTTTTCGGCGGTTACAGGCTTGCTCAGGTAGTCGTCTACGCCCGCCGCCAAGCAAGCCTGGCGGTCCTCTTCGGTGGCATTGGCAGTCAGCGCGACGATGCGCGGCCGGCGCTCCAACGGAATCCGCGACTTGATCACGCGCGTCGCTTCCATACCATCCATGTCCGGCATCTGCACGTCCATCAGCACGACGTCATAAGGCTGGCGCTCGACCGCTGCGACGGCCTCGAGTCCATCGCCGACGTAGTCTGCGCTGTAACCGAGCCGCTCCATGATCGCTCTGGCGACCTTCAGGTTCGTAGGATTGTCCTCTGCCACCAGGATGCGAAGGGGATGCTTGCGACCCATGTCTGGATCGAAGTTCGCGGCGGGGCGCGGCGCAATATGTATACGCGAGTCGGCAAGGATGTCGACAATTGCATTGTACAGCGTCGACGGCTTGATTGGCTTCATCAAATAGCCAGCAATCTTGACGCCCTCGCGTTCGGCCTCCCTCTTTGCATCCGGGACCGAACTCAGAATGACAATAGGCAGCGATCCGCCGCTGAGAATATTCAGTTCACGTGCCAGATGCACACCACTCATTCCGGGCATTTGGTAGTCGAGAACGGCCAGAGCATACGGCCCGCTTTCCCGAAAACGTGAAAGCGCATCGTCGGGACCGTCGGCGAGCGTTACTTCCATGCCCCAGGAACGTGCATAACCGTCCATGATTCTGCGATTGGTCGCATTGTCATCCACGACGAAGATGCATTTGCCCCGCAGCAGGCCCGGTGCGTGGGTGACGCGCGAACGCGGTGGCATCGCGGCCGGTTCGACGGCGATGCGGAACTCGAACACCGATCCTTTTCCAACTTCGCTACGCACTTCAATGCGGCCGCCCATCAATTGCACCAATCTCTGAGAGATTGCAAGCCCGAGGCCGGTGCCGCCGTAGAGGCGGGTGGTGGAGGCGTCGACCTGGCTGAATGCCTGGAACAACCGGTCAATGCCCGGAGCCGGAATGCCGATGCCGGTGTCCCGCACAGAGAAATGCAGCTCCATGCGGCCAGCCTCGAGCGGCCGCGCACCGACCGTAAGGACAACCTCACCCTGGGCGGTGAACTTGATGGCGTTGCTGGCCAGGTTCAGGAGTATCTGGCGCAGCCGCACGACGTCGCCGACGATGGCCTGCGGAACACCATCATCGAGCAAGTAGGCCAGATCGATGCCCTTCTCTCCGGCCTTGTGCGCGATCAGATCCAACGCTTCCTCGACGCAATCACGCAGGTTCAGTGGCCGGTGCTCCAGGTCGAGCTTGCTGCTCTCGATCTTGGAGTAGTCCAGAATGTCATTGATGAGCGTCAGCAGGTGATCGCCACTGTTGCGGATGGTCTCGACGAAATCGCGCTGACGGTCATCCAGTTCGGTGTCGAGCAGCAGGCTGGTCATGCCGATGACGGCATTCATCGGTGTGCGAATCTCATGACTCATATTGGCCAGAAACTCGCTCTTTATGCGGTCAGCCTGCGCCGCCAGCCGGGCTGTGCGCTCGGCCAGTCGCGCGTCGAAAATCGAGATAACCAGCGTCGTCACCAGGAACAGGAAGGTCACCAGGCCGATTAGTCCCGCCAGCCAGTTGCTGTGCAGGGTCTGCGGATTGCCGTAGCAGATCGTGCTGGATGCAAAATTCGCCGCCGCCATGCCGGTGAAGTGCATGCCGACGATCGCGGCGCCCATGATCAGCGCCGCGCCGCCGCGGCGCCAGAATGCGGTCAGCATGGTTTCGCCGCGAAGCTGGAAGCAGATCCAAAGGGCAGCCAGCGAAGCGCCGATTGCCACCGCCAGAGAGGCGGCGAACAGCAGCGGATCGTAGGACGGTCCCGGGCGGACCTGCATCGCAGCCATGCCGACGTAGTGCATGGCCGCGATGCCAGCCCCCATCAGGATGCCGGCCAGACCGAGCCGGCGCCAGGTCAGTTGCGCAAGGCTGATGGTGTATAGCGCGAACGCTGATGCGCCGATAGCAATGGCCAGCGATAGCAGGGTGGCGCCAACCGCGTAGGAAACTCCGATCGGCAGGCTGAACGCGAGCATGCCGATGAAGTGCATGGCCCAGATGCCGGCGCCCATCGACACTGCGCCGCCGGCGAGCCAGTACCGGGCGGCCGGGCGGCCGCGCGACGCGGATACCCGCGAAGCCAGGTCCAGAGCGACGTAGGATGCAATGACCGCAACGATGTAAGACAACGCCACCAGCCAGATATCGTAGTTTTTGGGCATGGCAGTGCCTCCTAAAGCCTGAGGGGATACTACACCCCAGGGTCCCCGTCCGATATTCGGCTCAAGGAATCGGCTTTGGCGCACATGGCTTCAAACGCGTCTCAGACTGGGCGTTACCGGCAGGATGATACGTTGTTCGCCCACCTCGAATCACTCTGATTATGCCGCTTCACAGTGTCGATCTAGCAGAGCACCGCTGGATCGGCGCGGCATAAACAGGAGCGCGGCATTATGGGTCATCTCATGCGCCAGCGTGGCGTAGTAGCCCTCGGCGTCCGGAAACGCCCCGAACTCCGGCATCTGGATGAAGTCGTCCGACAGGCGATAGAACGCCCGGCCGCCACCGTGCCGCACGTCGGCCCCGGTCTTGCCCACGAAGGCATCCAGCTCAGGGATGCGCTCGGCAACAGGGACCAGGGTGGCGCGCTCGGAGTAGAAACGCTGCGGCAAGCCGTCGATCTGCTCGGCGTTGAAGACGTTGAAGCTGTGGATGAAGCGGAACCGCTTTTGCCCGTCCTCCCCTTTCCCCGGCTCCGCATCCTTGAGCGCCGTGCCGTAGTAGACCACCTGGGTCGAGTGCTCGCCCTTGCGCACCTGCCCGCCCAGGGCCAACGCCTAGCGATAAGTCATCCAGTAGGGCGCGGCATAACCGGCTTCCTGTGCTTGGCCCCACAGGATCAGGACATTGATGCCGCGATAGCCCTGGCCGTTGTGGCGCAGCGGCAGAGCTGCGCCCGGACCGGCCGCCCACGGCTGCGTCCACGGTTTGACGCCGCGCTCCAACAGCCGCACCACGGTCAGCGTGACCTTCTCGTAAATATCCATGGCAGCGCCCTCCCTTATTCCTGATCCAGGAAGGGCTGCACGAACGGCCAGGCCCAGTGATGTTCGGCGCGGTCCTGCTCGCGCATCTCGTCGATCTCCTCGAAAATCCCGGCCTTGACGTCATCGGGCAGGCGGCACCACTCGGCCAGGCTCGTCGGGGTGGTGGTGGAAATGAAGGTGTCGTTCATGGGAAAGCTCCTGATTCGCCAGCACTCGGAGCGAGCGCTGTTTGCCGCCCCCTCACGGCACCGAGTCGCAGGACGGTCCAGGGCGGCGGGCACCGGCTCGTCGGCTCGTGGCTGTATGCGAGGCGTCGAACGGAGCGCAAGCCGGCGCAGCGCACCCTTGACCGGCCGAGCACGGTGCTACCGTCTGAAGGCAATCTGCGGGAGCACACTCTCGGGTTCGGCACGAATCCGGTCCGCGCGCCGCCATCAGCGGCGCGCGGGTTAACGCCTCTTGGCATGACCGGTGCCGGCCAAATCATCGGGATTCACTTTAAAAATCGATGCGATTAACGCGCGCAACGCTGTGGGGATGTGTTTTAGAGTGGAATCAGTTGTTCCCTGCCGGCCCAGTTCCGGTGTATGTCAACCGAAAGGAGTTACAAATGGTCCCGAAAACCTGGCAGTTCGTCCTCGCGTTCATCCTGATGCTGTTGTGCGTATTGGTGTTTCCCGCTTCAAACCTGCTCGGTCTGAATCCCCATGACCAGCAGTTGCTGTGCGCCCTGTTCTTGGGATGCATGTTCGGCTTTGTGGTCAGCAATCTGGCAAACGCCGTCAACCATCCCTCTTACGTATTCGGCCGCTCGCTGTCCGGCCGCGTCGTTACCGGGCTCAACTTCGCCATGCTGGCGGTGTTGGCGTTCCTGGTGGCGCTGTCGCGCTACCATCACTGGATGTCTCAGACCTCCGAACTGCTGGTGGAGGTCGGCGGCCTGCTCTATGTCCTCGGCCCCGAGCCGGTGATTGCCTACTTGGACCGGAACGTGCTGGGCGCCTAAAGCCCAAGGGCGGCACAAAAAAATGCCCCTAGCGCTTTCGCGCTGGGGGCATTCCAGCCGGGTCAGGCCGCTTTTCTCAGCATCTCCGGTAGCCAGCCAGTGCCCGCCGCCAAGCGCTCGGCGGTGCCTGCCAGCTCGCCCTTCTTCATCACTTCAAGCTGGTGGGCCTCCTTCGGCGCGAAGCTCTTGATGGCTTCGATGATGCGCGCCTTCGACACATGGGCGAAGTAGCCCGCCGCCGTGGCCGTCCACCACTGCGTCATGTCCAGATCGAGCGCAGCCGCCAACTCGCTCGCCTGCGTGTCCGCCTCGTGCGGGGTGATCGCATCGAGGCAATCGGCGGCGCACACCGCCAGCAGGGACAGCAGATCGTCCTGCGATAGTTCGCGCAGCGCCGCGAACAACTCCCCGGCCACGGCGGGTAGTCGATCCCGCCATGCCTGCTTGGCCTCCGCCAGCACCACCACTACCGGCGTACCGGCCAGATCGGGCGCGAAGCGGTCGAGCCGGTCCTGCACCGTGCAATCCAACTGCAAGGGTGTCTCCGCGTGCCGCTGGTCGTAGAACAACCGCAGCACCAGCCGGTGCACTACCGCCACCAGCGCGACGGTGGGGTTTCTGGACAGTTCGGCCTGCAAACCAGCGGTGCGGTGCGCGCTCAACTGGCGGGCCAGCTTCTCCGATACCGAACCCTGTGGCTTGGCTTGCTCCTTCTCGCCGTTCTTCTCCACGGCCTTGGCCTTGCCGGTGTCAGCCTGTATCTGCTTGGCATCAGCCTCGCGCACCAGACCACGATGCACCACGGCTTTGCCTTGACTGTCTACCGTTACCACCGCGCCCGCGATGGCCTTGGCTTTCTGCGCATAGACCGTCAGCGACTGCGTGATCCCTGCCAGTTCCGCGCTGAACCGCTCGGCTTCCTCCTGCAGGGTATTGGCCTCGGGCTCGTCGATCTCGCCATCCTCGGCCTGCAAGACAGCGTTGATCTGGCCGATGCGCTTTTCAAGCTTGGCGATCTGCCGCCCCTCCCGCACCGTCGGCTTGCGCCGCTTCGCTTGCACCCGCTGGAAAACGTACAACTCGGAAAGGGTCGTGCGCGGCACCACCTCGATCCACGCCCAGCCTTCCAGTTCGACATCGGTTGCGGTGCCAGCGAGTTTGTCCACGGCCAGCTTGTCGAGCAAGGCGCGGTCGTGCAGATAGATGCCGTGGCCCTCGTCCGCGAACAGGTCGCGGGCGAAGCCACCGCCTGCCGCCTCGTAAGCCTCAAGGCCGACGAAGCGCGCCACCGGGTCCCGCGCGGCGTCCACGTCCTGCGCGGTCAGATGCCCGCGCAGCGCCTCGGCACGCCGCTGCCACTCCGGCACGTCGTAGAACGCCGCCTCCTGCGCCCGGTGGTCGTCGGTGACAGCCAGCGCCATCAGTTGTTCTAGCGTCACCTGATCCTTGCGGTAATCCGCCAGCAGGCGCGGCGAGACGTTGGCGAGCCGCATGCGGCGCTGCACCGTCAGGGGTGTAACCCCGAAATCAGCCGCAATGTCCTCGATGGGCTGGCCTTGCTCGGCCAATTTCTGGAACGCCTCGAACTCGTCGGCCGGGTGCATGTCCTCGCGTTGGGTGTTTTCGGTGAGGCTGGCGGTCAGCGCCGCCTCATCCGGCACCAGCAGGCAGCGTACGGCGTGGTTTTTCGGCAGGCGCTTGCGCTTGGCCAGCAGTTGCAGGGCCTTGAGCCTGCGCTTGCCGGCCTCCACATCGTAATGCTTGCCGTCGCCGCTGTCGGTGACGACGAGATTGTGCAGCAATTGAACCCGCTCGATGCTGCGGGCAAGCTGCCGGATCGGGGTGCCGCCGCTCTTGCGGACGTTGCGCCGGGAAGGGCGCAGCGCCGTCAGCGGGATCAGCAGTTCCTGTCCGGTGGTGGTTGCTCTCATATCCATGTGTGAATCTCCAAAAGAAAGAAAAGAAAAAGCGATCTGCAAATTGCAAAAGGGGATTTCGGTTGGTGCGGTTCTCCTGTGTGGCGCGACTCGCGTCGCGATCGCGCCACCGGCAAACCGGTTGCCCGCAGGGGCGGCCACAGTCACAGCCCCGCCCGGCGAGGGGCGCGCAGCGCCTCGTCGGCCGCGCGCTTCGCTCGTCGGGAACCGAACGAGCGGAGATCACGCGCGGGCGTCGAGCGGGGCTTTACTGGGGATGGACCGGAGGGCTGCCCGCGCGGCTGCGCGGGCCGCGGAGATGGGTCGCCGCAGGCGACTCCACTGCGGCCGCCGCAGGGATCGGCGGCCGGGGCGGTGAGCGGACGGACGAGGATGCGGCGCGCAGCCTGCGAGTACCGAACCACTGTCCGGCCGCTCTCCGCCCGCCGGCGCGTTTAGGTTGAGACGGTGCGGTTTACCGTCTGAACCTGCGCCGGCATCATCATCGCAAGCGGCGCAGGCAAGCGTTAGGAATCAGCACCGATTGGCCACGGCTCGACGGAAGCGCGGGGTGCGCCCGCGAACCCGACGGAAGAACGCTGATACGGCAGACTTTGGCCTTGACTCCGCAGCCGAAATAACCTGTACATGCGCTGGACTCGGGAGTATCACCAAAGCCACAATCGAGGCGTCGTGATGGGGCCGCGACGGATCGGGGGTTTCAATGACGCAGCAACAGTGGCGAACGTTGACCGAGGCAGTGCATGCCGCGTACCGAAAGGCAGCGCGCAAAAACGCGAACATTGATCGGGCGAAGCTACAGATCGTGCTGACGGCTTTTTACGGGCTTTACTGCGCCAGGTCGTCGACGAACGAGGAAAACTTTTACGTCAGCAACCTGATTCAGGCCCATCGTGTCGAAGGCGCGCCGACCGAAACCATCGGTACAGTTGCCGAGGCAGTGCAGAGAACGGAAAAGTTCTTCGCCGAGCAGGCGGAGTTGTGGGGACATCAGGGCGAGATCATCAGTCGCAATCTCGTCAACGTCCTAGCGAAGGAGCAGTTTCCTTCGACGCTGCGCCTGAATACAATCTTGATGCCGCACCAGGCCGTCTTGGAACAGATTTCCATCGGCACTCCCTAAAGTGCTATTACGAGCACCGCCAGGCGGCGAAGCCGCCGGCCCGCACACCCACTGCCTGCTCCATGACCATCCTCAACGAACCCCACAGATTGATCGAATCTCCGATCCCCTCGACGCTGGGTTCCGGACGGTTGTTCACTTGCGGTCGGCCAGGGAGGTCCAGAGGTGGCCCAAAGCCCAGCGTCAAGGAGGAGTTGGTCCATGCTTGCGTCGCCGGGCTGCCGGGCCTGCGGCCGCTGCGCATCGTGTCGCTCCTCGGCACGAAGCTGGAACCCCTGAAAAGCGAATATTCCTACTACGGGTTCCGCGGTGGATGTGAGGACGCGGACGAGACGGGCAAGCCGCTGACGTTTCAGCGGTCGCTGGACCAACACTACGGCGCCGGGAAATTCCAGGTCATCGACTACCCAACAGTAGACCTGCAGCCAATCCCGCTCACGCGAAGCTCAGGCTGGGCCATCGCCCGCGCAGACGATGCAGTCGCGTCCCGCCCGCTTCGCCCGGTACAGCGCCTGGTCGGCAGCCTCCATCACGGCGTCGGCCGTGGCGGCATGCGTCGGGCACATCGCGATCCCGACCGAGATCGTCACCGGCTTGGGCACCACCGCAGTCTGGCTCTGTTCGATCTGCCGGATTTCGTCCCTGATCTGCTCCGCCTTGACCACCGCGTGCGCCAGGGTCGTAATCGGCAGCACCACCGCAAACTCCTCTCCGCCGAATCGGCAGGCCAGGTCGCTTTCCCGGCAGTGGCGCGCCAGCGTCCGCCCGATCAGGCGCAGCACGTCGTCGCCGACATCGTGCCCGTAGGAATCGTTGAAGCTCTTGAAATTATCGACGTCAATCATCAAAACCGCCAGGCTGGACTCTTCCCGGCGCGCCCGGCTCACCTCGCGCGGCAAAGTCTCTTCCAGGTAACGCCGGTTGAACAACCCGGTCAGCGGATCGCGGATGGACTGCTGCCGCAGCTTGACCCGCAGCTGGATATTGGCGATGGCGATGCCGAGCCGGTCGGCGGTCATGACCGCCAGCCGTTCCAGGTCACGGCGCAACTCCTTGTCCAGATCGAGCGCCTTGGCAGCTGTCGGCTGGATGAACAGCATGCCGAGCGTATCGCCCTGGGCGACCATCGGCACACACAGGGCCAACGGCCCACCCTCGGCCTCGCGCAGATGGCGGCAGCGCATGCCGTCTTTCGCATCGGTCCAGCGAATCTCGCCTTTGCGGAGCGCCCAGCAGGATTGCGGTGAAAACACCGGTTCGCTGGCCAATGCTTCGCCCCAATTGGCCACCGGGTCCAGGAAGTTTCCGGAGGCATGCATCAGAAAAAATCCGCCCGAGCAGCCCGGAAACAGCTCGGGGGCGAGGTTGCGGATCGGGGCGGCGATCTCGTCCAGGTCCTCGCAAGCCTGCAGCGTTTCGCCCAAGTCGCCCAGGACGGTGATTTCGTGGTTCTGCTCGGTCAGGCGCGACAGCCCGCGTTCCAGCTGGGCATTGCTTTGTTGAAGCGCCTCGTCGGCCTGCTTGCGGTGGGTGATGTCCTGAATCTGGGAAATGAAGTGCACCGGTTTGCGCTGGTCGTCCCGCAGGACGGCGACATCCAGTTGAATGACGATGATCTGCCCGGCCTTGTGCAAGTACCGCTTCTCCATCCGATAGGTGTCGGCACGGCCTTCGATCAGACCTCTAAGGAGGCTCAGGTCGGCTTCCAGATCGTCCGGATGCGTGATGTCCTGGAAGGTGCACTTCAAAAGCTCGGCTTCGGTGTAGCCCAACATGGTGCAGAGCGCCTGGTTAACACTCATGAAGCGGCCATCGAGCGCCACAGCGGCCAGTCCGATGGGCGCATTGGTGACGGTCAGCCGCAGGCGCTTTTCGCTCGCCGCCAGCTCCGACCGCTGTGCGCCAAGCAGACTGAGGGATTCAGTCAGGCGTGCATTCACTTCGACCAGCTTGATCCGATCGACCTTATGCTCCTCCAGGAACGCCAGGGCCTGGGGAATCAGCTGCCACAGCACCAGCGCCGTTGCCAGCGAGACGCCGGCCGTGATCGCCAGGACTGCCGCGTCGAGCCGGTAGACCGGATACCAGATGTTGAGGACGCTAATGAAATGCGTAGTGCCGCAGGCGAAAATGAACACCCCGAACATCAGGAAGATCGAATTGAACTTCAGGTCCCGCTGGCGTCGGACGAAATAGACCAGCGCAATTGGAATGGAATAGTAGGAAATGCCGATCACGCTGTTGGCGATCACCAGCGTCCACAGCAGCAGTGGATTCCAGGCCAGGCAGTAGCCATGCGGCAGAAAGCCGGAATCGGTGAAAAAGTCGGCGAGTGTTTGAAACACGACTCCTCCCACCCGTTCGAGGACGGATTGTTAGCGGGCAACTATGCGCGTGACTGACGAGCCCGTCAGGTAATGCCGCCGAACGGTCGCGTCCGGCCGATGGAGCATACGGGCGGCGGTTAGGTTGAAATTGGTTTTGGCATATAAGGCGCGTGATCTTTGGGTAGAGCGGCCGCCTCAGCGGCGCTTGTCACTCTCGGAGATCATCCAGGCTAGAAACGGATTGGCGCCCGCAATGCAGAGCGCGGTAGCCAGTGTTGCGTTGTTCCATATAAAGCGCCACCGACGATGTCACCAGGGGTGGGCGTTGGGGTCGAAAAGAGTATCAATTGAGCGGCCGCTTTAAGCTACGAATATTCATAGCCCAGTGACAGCTCCGAGCCGAAGTGACCTTATTGAATGTCGCTGCCGGAAAGTAGCAGTCATTCGTTTTCAGATATCGAGAGCGGGCCATTGATTTTTCGTGCAGCCGCCCAATGCACAGCGTCTGCACGGCAAGGTCGGCGCGATCACCATGAGCGCGCTCGACGAGCCGCACGCCAAGTGGAATCTCGTCGCCCTCTATGCCGACGCCTCCCAGCCCGCGGCACAGCGCTTTGAACAGGGCATCGAGCAGCTGCGCCAATCCGGATCGCTGCAAAAACTGCTGCAACCCTACGCGGACGTAATGGACACCGCGCCGGCTTCAGCCGCGGCCGTCAGCCACCCCGCGCGCTTCGCAGTCAGCCAGTGGCCACCGGCAGGGTTGCTGTCTTTAGAGTGAAGCTCAAAGCGCATGGGCGATCGATCGATGGAGGCCGTTCAATCCTATTTGCAGCCGTTGCTGGATGTGACTTTGAGTACGGGTGCTTTCATAGTGATTGTTCCTCCGAAGCGACTACTCATGAGCGTTAGGTGAGGGCCGACAGCGGATGGTCCAGTGACATAGGCGAGAAATAGCCGGCATTGAAAACGTACAGCCCCGCCCTGCTCTACAAAGGATATAGCCTTCAGGAGAGGACCTTGCAGGAGCCCGGAGCACTCCGGCTGCCCCATCAATCGTGGTGTGGTTCGTTGCCGCTTCACTTCGAAGCCTGGTACCCAAGCATGGCTGCCAACAATTCTGCCAGCGCAAAGGAGGCGGCGCAGCCTCTCAGTTTGAATCGTTCTCCTCTGCCGAGGGCGCAATTTCACCGGCGAGTACCGCGATTCTGCCTCGATCTGCCGTCCATCCGATGTCGTGAATCCGAGGCATCCGATGCAAATTGTGTATTTTCACCGCCGCTCAATTACTGGAGAACATCTGCGAAGTTGTTCAGATCTAGTTCCTCGTTCCGAGAGTTGGCGTTCGAGCGGGAACAACGCAAACTAAAGCGGCTCTGCAGCGAGATTTACTACAGCTTATTTTGTATATAGACCTGCGCTACCGTCTAGGCACGTTCCCCCATAAGTTGCACACGGAGTAGTCAGGTGAAACTTGCACGATGCAACCGTCCGCGAGGCTTCCCCATGCGCAGGGCCTATAAATAATATTTACGACTTGAATTTAGCAACAACATCATCGTATACTTAGAGGTTTTTTACCATTGCATGGAAGTTCGATAGATCCTATCGTCGCTACAGCTCCACCACCGGAGCGTACTGAACAGGATTTATCTAATGGACTTTGAAAGCGCGCAGCACGAAGACACCCTCCAAGTTTGCGGCCTCGAGTACGATGTGGGCGGACTGGGCACTACTGAGGCGTCGCCTGCTGAAGAGAACCAGGCCGCTTCTCTGCTGGTCCACTACGTTCCCGGCGCAGTCTGAGACAGCCACCACAGCGCGCGGGCCGCCGCACGTTTGTTGGTCACCCTCCTATTTCAGCGGTATGCTCCACGCATGCAACACCATGATGGCACTGACGTCGGCCCGCCGGCGGCGTACAACGGGTCCAGCATTCCCCTCGGCGGTCCGGGGGGCGGCTCGGATCCCGCTCTTCTGGAATTCCTGAGCCAGGTAGACACCCGCTTCAAGATGAACGACCTCGGGTCGTTCTGGGGCATGGAAGATGCCTTCCGGGCCCTGGTCGAAAGCGGATTTGCAACTCGCTTCATCAACCACGAACTAGCACAGATGGTCGCCCAGCCGAGCTACCTCGGCAATTGGCGGCCAAGTCAGATCGTGATCCACCGCGGCAGCGGCTTTGCCCTGTCGATCTGGTTCCTCGAGCACTCCCGCAAGTACATCCACACGACCTCTTTCCTGGGCATGTATTCGCCAGTCGGCAAGGCCAGCCTGTACTACGACGTCTATCGCCTCCCAGCGAATTACAAGAACTCGGTCTTCGACCCGGCCGTGCAGCTGATCCCCGACGGCGTCGGGATCACCGGCCAGGGTGGCATTCTGCTCCTGCAGTCTGAGGATCACGTCTACAATTTTCACGCCGAACGTCCGCTACCGGTGCTCAGTTTCGTAACCGCATCATTCCAGACGATGGAATGGCTGTTCAACAAGGACAATCTATACGCCTGGAACGCGAACGACGCGGAGCGGTCGTGCACGCAGCTACGCGTGGCGTCCTACGTGCTGGGCCGGCTGTCCTACCCATCGTCGCTCGAAGCCCTCGAGACCCTGGTCGATCACGGCCATCATTCAGTACGCTGGGCGGCGATGGAAAACATGGGCCGCATCAGCCGCCGAGCCGCCCTGGAATGCATTACGCGCGCGACCACCGACCCGCATCCTCACGTCAGACGGGCTGCGGCCGCAACCCTGCGGCTCTCCGCTCCGCCTAAGTGACGGCACCGCCATGGCTCTGGTTCTGCAAGTCGACAACAGCAAAATAGCGACCCTCGGGGATTTCGTCGAGTTCGTCCGGTCCGGCGTGGATTTGACCGACACCGACAGCATCGCTTCTGCAGCGCCGATGCTCCGTTCGCTTGCCAACGACCACACCCTCGTTGTCGATCATCTCAATCGCCTGGTCAAGGAGCGGTTCCGCAAGCAGGCGGTTCCCTCGGCCCAGGTTGTGGTGCTAGCCGCGGCACCCGGGTTCTACGTGCGCGCCAATATCTGGCCGTCCAACGCCGATGTCGCGGCCGGCCGGGTCTACCAGGATCAATTCGCCTACAACGTCGCGCATGATCACAACTACAACTTCCTGACCGTAGGCTATTACGGTCCTGGATATGTGACCGACCTGTACGAATACGATTTCGAAAAAATCGAAGGCTTCCCGGGGGAGAAGGTCGACCTTCGCTTCGTGGAGACGCTGCACTTCAAGACCGGAATGGTCATGCTCTACCGTGCCAGCAAGGACGTCCATCTGCAGCACCCGCCGAACGACCTTAGCCTGACGCTCAACCTCCTGGTGGCACCGGACACCGTGCGCCTGCGCGACCAGTACTACTTCGACCTGGAGAAGAGCACCCTGCTCAACTTCCCCAACGAGCTGAACAGTTCGATGCGAGGCTCGCTGCTGCGCATTGCCGCGCAGCTCGGGGACGGCAACACGGAGGAACTACTTCATGACCTGGCCGCGCGGCACCCATGCCGCCGCACCCGCCTGGCTGCTTATGAAGCCCTCGTGCAGATGCGGCCGACCGCCGCCAACCGCCTGTGGGAGCTTGCTGCCGCGGACCCGGAGCCTTACGTTGCCAAATCCGCTCGGCAGCACTTGGCACCGGCGGCCGCCTGAGACCTCACTGCGAGGGGAAAAATTCTAATGCGTGTAGCGCGCACGCTCTGCGGTGAAGTCGGCCACCCAGGCTTCGAACTCCAGCGACGGCAGCGCGGGCGAGAACAAATAACCCTGGAACAGGGTGCAACCTTGCTGCAACAACATATCCATCTGTTGCTGCGTCTCGACGCCTTCCGCCACCACTGTCAGGTTCAGGGTGCGAGCCAAGGCGATCACGGCCGAGATGATCGCGACCGCCTGCTGCGAGACCGCCATGTTATCGACGAATTGGCGGTCAATCTTGATCTTGTCCACCGGCAGCCATTGCAAGTTGGCAAATGACGAATACCCGGTACCGAAGTCGTCCATGCCGAGCCGGTAGCCCATCCTCCGGATCTCTTCCAGTGCGCGGCGCGTGTTTTCCGAACGCTCGACCCACACCGTCTCGGTCAACTCCAACTCGATCATCGCAGCGGCCTCGGGCCCCTGGGCACGCAGAGCCTTCAATGGCTCCAGCACCCGGGAATCCTGGATTTGCCGTGCCGACATATTGACTGCAATGCGCAGATTCAGGCCCATGGACAGCCACCGGGTGGCCTGGGCGTGCGCCATGCGCAGGCATTTCTCGCCCAGGGCGCCGATCAAGCCCGCATCCTCAGCGGCGGCGATGAATTCGGCTGGAGCCACCAGCCCGCGCTGGGGATGGCGCCAGCGCACCAGCGCCTCCGCCCCCACCACATGGCCCTTCGGGCCATCAATGATCGGCTGGTAATACAACTCGAACTCCCCGTGCTCCAGCGCCCGCCGGATGTCGCCCGCCAGCACCATCTGACTGCGCATCGCTGCCGTGAACATGCCACCGGCGAACCGCACGTTGTTGCGGCCGCTGCGCTTGGCAGCCCGTCCGGCGGCTTCGGCACTGCTGATCAGATGCTGGGCCGACTCCCCATCTGCCGGGGATACAGCGACACCTATAGAAACCGACATATTGAGCAAACGGGGGCCTTGCAGATGAGGGGAAGACATCCCCCTGAGCACGCACTCCGCCAACTCCCGGAGGTCGTCCACCGATCGGTCGCCGGTCAAGGCCAGCACGGCGACGAACCGATCCCCTCCGAACCGGAACAACTCGGCCTGCTCTGGAATGAAACGATGCAGCCGCGCTGCCGCCTCGCAAAGGTACTCATCTCCGGCCGAATATCCGTATTGGTCGTTGATTGATCGAAAGTTATCGAGGTCGAACAACAGCACTGTGACTGGGGCAGCGCCGTTGCCCCCGGCCAAAAGTACGGCGATGGCGCGTTCCAGCGAGAGGCGGTTGCCCAGGCCGGTAAGGGAGTCATAGAATGCGATGCGCCGAAGGGCCTCCGAGCCATCGCGGAACTGGACCAGAGCCAACGCTACCTGGCCGAATTCATCCTTCGTCAACGGCGGTAACTCGAAATCCAGCTTGCCGGCGTTGACATCGGCAATCGCCGCAGCAACTTTCTTCAACGGCTGGACGATGGAATGCCCGACCAGCACCGCTAGCGGTAGCCCCACAGTGAAGGCGAAGATTACTGCAGCCAGCGAAGTCCAAGTCACCAAGTCGATACGCTGCTCAGACAGCAGCAACACTCGCTCCGAGGTGTTGCGCTCCTGCATCGCTATATCATCCAGGGTGTTCTGGACCAGGTTGGCCCGTCTCTGAACCTCCGCCACCGACGGGGCCGCCTCTTTCTCCCTGTGCTCGGCCAGCAGGTGGATGGCCTTCTCCGAGTCGCTCTCGAGAGAGGCCAAGCTCTCCGAGATGAGCTGCGCCTTCCCCGGTTCGAACGCTGCCAACCGTTTGAGTTGCTCGCTCACGGCCTGCTGGGCAATGACCTGGGCCTTCCGCGCCTTCGTCTGGGCGGCGACATCCCCAACCATGATGGCCGAATTCAACTGACCACCGATGTGCCGGGTTTCGATGATGGCCTGCTGAACCGCCTGGATCACCTCAAAACGACGGTACTCCTCCCGCAAGGACGCCTGACCGGCCCGAACCTCGCCAATCATGTAGCCCTGCACGAGGTCCGCGCCCCCAAACAGCGCGAGCAAGCACCCGATCAAGACGATCAGGCGCCAGCGCACAGTCAATCGGGGCAATCGGGCCAAGTGGAGATATCCTGCAGAGTACGCGGCCGTACACCCCAAGAATAGCTGCCTGGGACCGATCCGTCAGCGCAATGACTCCCGGCCCCCTAAAAGACTGCCGAAAGGCAGGAGCAATCGGTCAGGCGGACCCGCAGCGATCGCGACCGCGCCATCTGCCGGAATTTAGTTCGACTTGAAACCGCAGTTGACTCATCGGCTTCGCACGCGGCTGATTTTGGGGCCGCCATTTTCAACTGCTCGGCAGTACCATCCAAATGGTTGGACACCTGGACAGGTCGAGCCTTGTGAATAATATACTTCGTTCTAACGAAATGACCGGCATGCAGGCTTATCCAGTCAGCAACCGGATCAATTCATCCATACACAATGACGCGTGGCTACCCGCGCCACGCCCGAATTAATGGGCATCAAGGCTTGCATCGACTGCCTGTCGGCCGAGTGGTATGGCGGAGCAGGCTTCCCGGAAGGGGACGCCCCGTGAGCGACAGCTTCGGGCCGGTATGCGCCAAGTGCGAAATTCCCATAAGGAGGCACTGGCTTTCTCGCGTTCATGCAATCAATAACTTACAGGCATGTGGATTCAGGCGACCTATTGGCGTCGAACGCCACCGGCTGCAAGATCAGTTCCAAATAGGATGCCGGCATCTTAGCCATGCCTGGTTAGGCGTACCAGTATTCGGCGGGAAGGATGGCATTTTCAATTACTTGAACGGATGTCTGCTTTCGGGAATTTCCCGCTTGGCGCATACCGGCCAAAGGTTGCCGGCCAATGCCCTGATCTCACCGCCGAAAAGGAGACGCTCAACCTTAGCTGCGCAGTCTTTTGGACGCAGCACTCTCCTGAGTATTGCTTCGTATTCACGCAGCGAAGGCAATAAATCGCTCTGGTGTGACCGCTGCACTATAGAGGAAGCCTTGTGCCTCGTCGCAACCACGCTGGTGTAGATAGCTCCTCTGGGCATGGGTTTCCACCCCTTCGGCGATGACGCGGATATTCAGATTGTGAGCCATAGCGATGATGGCATTGACGACGGCGGCGTCGGCACTGTCGACGGCCAGGCCCCGGACGAAGCTGCGGTCGATCTTGATCTTGTCGATGGGAAAGCGCGTCAGATAGGACAGGCTGGAATAACCGGTGCCGAAATCATCGATCACCACGGTAACGCCCAGCGCGCGCAGCTTGTGTAGAACTATGGCGCTCTCCTCCGGGTTGCGCATCAGCAGGCTTTCAGTTATTTCGAGCTCCAGGTGCTCAGGCCTCAGGCCGCTCTCGAGCAAGGCGGCTTGCACCGTACGTAGCCAGTCGCTTTGCTGGAGCTGACGTGGCGACACGTTGACGGCGAGCATCAACGGCTGCCCGGTGCGGCACTGAATCCCGACGCATGCTAGGCAGGCGGTCTTGAGGGCCCATTCACCCATGGGAAGTATTTGGCCGGTTTCCTCGGCCACGGCGATGAAGCGGTTGGGAGAGATGTTACCCCGCTCCGGGTGCTGCCAGCGCATCAGAGCCTCCATGCCGACGACGCGCCCGGTCTTCATTGAAATCTCCGGCTGGTAGTGAATCGTCAGTTCGCCAAGTTCAACGGCACGGCGCAGGGCAATGCCCAGGGCAAGCTTGTCCTGGGTATCCTGCAACATCGTCGTGGTGAACCATTGCGCGTTGCCGCGCCCTGCTGCCTTGGCATGGTACATCGCGATGTCGGCATGTTTGAGCAGGGTCGTGGTGTCGGGGCCGTCGTCGGGGAAGATGCAGCCGCCGATGGTCGGCGTGACGATCAATTCGTGGTCTTCAATGGTCACCGGCGTGGCGATGGCCTGTGCGATCTTGGCCAAGATCGGAGCCAGTTCATCGCGGCTCTGGACGTCGTTGAGGATGACGACGAATTCGTCGCCGCCGAGACGCGCCACCGAGTCGACGTCGCGGACACACTGCTGCAATTGACTCGACACCGCCAGCAGCAGGCTGTCGCCGGCCTGGTGCCCGAGCGAGTCGTTGATTCGCTTGAAGTAATCCAGATCGATCATCAGCAGTGCAAGCCGGGTCGACTGGCGTCTGGCTAGGCGCAAGGCCATTTCCAGGCGGTCCAGCAGCAGTGTACGATTGGGCAGCCCCGTTAACGCGTCGTGCTGGGCATTGAAATGGACCAGTGCTTCAGTGCGGCGGCGGCGCTCTACCATGTCGTTGAACACCAGGGCCAATTCGCCCAATTCGTCGTTTGCCCACACCTCAATGTGGGAATCCAGGTCGCCCGCAGTCACGCGGAGTGCGCCGGCGCGCAGCCGCTCGATGCCGCCGCGGATGCCGCGCGTGATCCACAGGGACACGGCGAGTCCGCAGCAAAGCAAGGCGAATCCAGAAAGCAGGATCAGCCCAGTGAGCAGTGTCTGTACGAAACGCGCACCGTCGCCGAAACTGGTCGAGAACGCAGCCTCGAGACGGGTCAGATCTCCATTGATCCGATCGAGCCGCTCCAGCTGCATATTCTGACGCTCGCGGGAGTTGTCCCCTGCGGAGACGCTGGCATGAATGTCCTCAGCCTGCCGCACCAGTTCGAGTACGTAGGAATCCGCATCCGCCCAGATGGCTATGGCAGAGGAAAAGAACCGCAGGTGTCCAAAGTGCCGGTAGAGGGTCACCATGCCGGAAATATCCACAGGAGCATTGCCACCTTCGATGAAGCCGGCTGCGACGATCTTCGGATCGTAGTCTGGCTTGTCTAGCTCCATTCGCGCCACGCGATCGCCAAGTGGCATGCGGATGGATTGTTCGTAGAGCTGATAGTCGCGCAGGTCGTGAGTGCGCAGAAAACGCACCAGGTAATAGACTGCGTCTTTCTGGCCCTTAGACCACAGGCCTTCACCCTGCACGTAGGCGCGTACGCCGGCACTGAGATTGAGCGATGCCTCCATTACTGCGAGCAACAGCACCATCGCGATGGTGAAGGTCGCAACCACGGCGCTCAGCTTGGCCGAGATGGAAAGGTGACCGATCCAGATGGAGATCCACGACCGGCGATGCGGCGCCCGGGGAAAGTGCGATTCTGATGCCCTGGTCATATCGGCGAGCCCCGACCCTGGTGATTGTGCGTAGCGCGGTTCATTGTTGCGCGGCAACGGACCTGTGCCGCGCCCGCGGACTCCATGTGAAGGCGCGATGTGCGGCTGCAGCTTGCGGATATGGCGTGCACCGGCATGCCTCAATGACTACGCGAAGTCAAACGCACCGGTAGTTCCTCACCAAATGGAAGCACCTGCAATGACCGGTTGCCGAGGAGCAAGGCGGTCACCTCGTCGACCGGCAGCGCTGCGCTGAAATAGTGCCCCTGGATGGCATCGCAGGCGTTGGCGCCGAGGAAGCTCAATTGCTGATAAGTCTCCACGCCTTCGCCGATGGTGCTCATGCCGAGGGACCGTGCCATGGCAATGATGGCGCGGGTTATCGATGCGGCGTCCTTGCTGCCCGGTAGATCCGCGGTGAACGACTGATCGATCTTGATCGTGTCGATGGGGAAGCGCTTGAGATAGCTGAGACTGGAATAGCCGGTGCCGAAATCGTCCATCGCCAGCGACACGCCAATCGTCTTCAGTTCGCGCAGCGTGTCGATCACCGCGTCGGCGTTGTACAGCAAGGCGCTCTCGGTCAGCTCCAGTTCCAGGCTCTGCGGTGGAATGCCGGTCTCGTCGAGCACCCGACGCACCAGTTGCGGGATGTCCTGGTGGTGGAATTGCCGCGCCGACACGTTGACGGCCATCGACAGAACCTTGTGTCCGGCCGCATGCCAAGCTTGCAACTGCTGACATGCCCGCCAGAGCACCCATTCACCGATGGGAATGATCAGGCCGGTTTCCTCGGCCAGCGGAATGAACCGGGCAGGAGATACGGCGCCGAAACTCGGATGATTCCAGCGGATCAAGGCTTCGACGCCGCAGACGCGGCCATCCTCAAGGTCCACCTGGGGCTGGTAGTGCAGTTCGAACTGCTCGCGCTCGAGCGCGCAGCGCAGCGCACTTTCGAGCTTTACGCGCTCCTCGGTGCGCACGCTCATTTCGCGGGCGTAGAGCTGGACACCGTTGCGGCCGCGGTCCTTGGCGCGGTACATGGCGATATCCGCATGTTTCAGTAACAGCTCGGCACTGTGTCCGTCCTGCGGAAATACGCTCACGCCGATGCTGGCCGTGACGTGCAGGCCTTGCCCCTCCGCCAGGATCGGTTTCGCCAGCGACCGCAGGATGCCTTGGGCGACGGTCTCAGCGTCGCCGGCATCAGCGATGTCCAGCAGCACCAGCACGAACTCGTCGCCGCCCAGGCGCGCTACTGTGTCGCCATCGCGGATGGCGTCCGCCAATCGCCCCGAGACGGCCTTCAACAACTCGTCGCCCACGGTGTGGCCGAAGCTATCGTTAATGAACTTGAAGCCATCGAGATCGAGAAACAGCACGGCCACCGGCCGCTCGCTGCGGCGCGCGTGGGCCAGGGCTTGGGTGATACGATCACTAAGCAGGTTGCGGTTTGGCAGGCCGGTGAGAGCGTCGTGGTTGACCAGGTGCGCCATCTCGGCCTCGTGGCTCTTGCGCTCGGTGATGTCGCTCGAGACGCCGTCCAGTCGCAGCGGCGCCCCGTCGGTGCCGAAGACGGCGTGGGCGCGATCTTCCAGCCAGCGCACCTGTCCGTCGGGCCTAATTATGCGGTACTGCAGCGTGGATGGGCCGCGCCTGGCGACGCCGCTCAGCCATTCCAGAACGGCGCCCTGATCGTCGGAGTGGACGACGCTGAGCCACAAGCTCTTGTCTGCAAGGAAATCCGCAATCGGGCGGGCATACACTTTTTCAGCGGCTGCGTTGATATAGAGCATTTCACCGTTGACGGTGGAAGCCGACCACACCACATTGTCGATCGATTCGAGGATGCCCGAGAGCTTTTCCTCGGCCTGGTGCAGTTGCCGCACTCGGCTTTCCAAAGAGCTGTTGGCCTCGGTCAACTCGCTGCGCGCCCGACGCAATCCCTCGCGTGCGCCTTCCAGTCCGATTACGGCGTGGCCAATTTCAGCTTGCAGGATATTGAAGCTCTCCGCCATTTCGCCGACTTCGTCGCGCGCGTACACCCGCACCGGTGTGATATCGACCTTGACATGCGCCGCGTCAATGTCACCGCGCGCCAGCGCCTGCATCGCACGCGAGAACTCCGCCAGCGTGCCGGTGGTGAGGCTCCTGGCCGCGTCGGAGACCTCGTGTGCCGAATGCCCAATCATCCCCGGCAACACCAGCGCCACGGTGATGGAAAGCATCGCCACCGCCACGAAGATATCCGACAAGGCCGTCAATAACGCGCTGTGCTGCTGCGACAGATTGCGTACCGCGAGCAGATAACCTGACCCATCCAGCGCCAGCACAATCAGCATCGCTCCGGTCAGCTTGAGCTGAAGGCCCCAGGCCACGCCCGGCAAGCCGGCGCGGCGCCGATCTGCATAGACGCGCGCGGCATAGAGGGCGGAGCCGGCGTAGGCAAAAGCCAATCCGGTGACCACCGTAGGCAGGCCGAATTGCTCGAAGCCGAGGAGCGCCGATACGCCCCATATCGACGCTGCCAGCAAGCCAAGCTCCAGCGTGCCGCGCGGCGCGCGATAAGGCCGCGCCAGTTGCGGCGCATCGCGGCGCAACAACCACACCGCCACGCTGGGCAGGGCGATGCCGATCAGGTAGGTGAAATTAGCTGCGGCGATGAGCCAGACCGGATCGCCGATCAGCAAGAACAGGATCGCCATGACGGCGGTCAGCAAGGTCGCCGCCCAAGGCGCATCGGTGCGTAGGCGACGCGACAGGATGCGCGGCAGCAAGCCATCTTCGGAGAGCTGTGCCAGGGTACGCGCGGCGCCCGCCAGCGGCTGCAACGTGCCGGAGAACATGCTGAACACCATGAACCAGATCGCGGCCGCCTTGCCGGCGTTGCCAACCAGCGGCGCATAGGTCGGCCCGAGCACCAGCGCCAGATCCTCGCCCAGCGGCTGCGGTCCCAGCGTGCCCAGCCAGATCAGCGGCAGCAGGACGAAATACATGCCGGCCAGGGCGGCGCTGGCGAGCATGGCGCGGGGCACGTTGCGTTCGGGATTGACCGTTTCACCGACATGACAGGCCGCCGCCTCGAAGGCCGGCGCGGCGAACCCGACCAGATAGAGTCCGGCCATCAGGCTGGTGAGGCCACCGAACCAGCCGCTGAACGGCGTGGTCAGTTCGAAGTGCGTCGCCTGGTGCCAGTCCACCGCGCCGTCCAGGATCGGGATCAGCCCGGAGGCGAATGCCATCAGCGCTGAAGCGCTGGCGATGGGAATAGCCAGCCGGCTGACCCAGCGGATGCCGCAGAGGTTGAGCACGGTGAGCAGCAGGACCAAGCTGCTCGCCAGCAAGGGCACCGGTACGGCCGGCAAGTACCACTGATGCAGCGCCGAAGCCGAGAGTATCGCCGTAATGCCACAAGTCGGCACCCAGCCCCACCAGTAGCAGACCCCGGTGAGATTGGCGAGCACCGCGCTATAGGGACGGAACGCCTCGGTGCAACTGGCGGCGATGCCGCCGACCCGGTTCGGGTACATCAGGACCAGCTCGGTCCACCCCGGGGCCGCTGCCCAGGCAAGCAGGAGGCCGGCGATTAGCAGGGGCACCGCTGCACTGCCCTGGCCCAGAATATTGTCCTGGCCGATGAACAGGGCCCCCAGGATGAACAGGCTCTGATTGCTGCCGCCCATGGCGATAGCGGTGGTACCGAACCACCCGAGCGTCCGCGGATGTGCTGTCGCTGGACCGACATGAGTTGCCGCAGTGAATGCGGTCGGGGCGTTTCCCGCAATTGCGGTCGCGCCAGGCCCGCCGCAGCCGGTCAGTTGGCGCCCCGCTTTCAGGATTTCCGCACCCGCCCGTTCGATCAAGATGTCCCCATGTTGAAGCATGGTTCTACTATCCAGTCGCCGACTCAGGTCCGGCTATAGAACTTATATCCCCATTGCTACCTTTCGCCGGTCAGGCACCTACGTTTGTCGGTGGCATCCGGCTTTTGCCGGTGTGGCGCCTGGGAAAGGTCGCAGCAATCGCCAGTTCAGGAGCGCTCTCCGGTACCCTGTACCGGGGCTATGCCGGACCAGCCGCAGAGCCCCGCGATGCCCGCCTCCGGTCCATGCCGCAGTAACCGTCCCCCCCGCGCCGATGGATTCGATCCAGCGCGATTCCAATGACGATGCCGCGGAGCGAGGTGCGCAGTTTTTCGTAGGCGCCGTGTACGCCAGCACCCTTGTCCAGACGACGGACCCAGAGGCCGTCGCGCCGCAGCTCCAGGTCGATCCACCCCGCGCCGTACAGGGCCTCGATCCCCGCAGCAAGATCGGTCGAGCGCAACCGTATGGCTTCCCAATGCTCCGCCAGGGTCTTCAGCGGGATCGCGCCGAACGAAGTCACCTTGTTCTGCTCGAGCACCGAATCGAGTGCTGCGGAGATGAGTTCGTGGTCAACCTTCATGGCAACTCCAACGACGGACTATTGATTGACTGCTACTAATTATTTCAGGCTTAACTTATTGACCGGAATTAGGCGGAAACACCGCTTCCGACGATATTCGGCAATCAGCAACTGACAATTGGCAAGTAACTGTTGTAGTCACCGCCAACGCGTTGTACAGCACGTCAGGCTTTCCAGGGCAAGCGAATTGATGCTGTCTTTGCTTCGCAATTTGCACGAAATCTCAGCTCGCCGAACCGACGAGTCCTGTGCACTTTTCGCCTACAAGTCAGGGTCGTGAAGCCTACGTCGCCACCGCTCTGCTTGACGCGAGACATGGAACGGTCGGCGTGGAAAAGCAGCTGCTCAGACATGTCGGCATCTTTGGGATAATTCGCAATTCCGAGCAGTTCAGGGCTGGCCTTGCTCGGCCAATTTCTGAAATGCCTCGAATTCGTCGGCCGGGTGTACGTATTAGGTCATTTGTGGAAATGTCCTCTTTGCTCAAATTCCTTGCACAGCCTAACTTTGCGTCGTCCACGGCGCATCGCACTGTACTATTGCGATGTGTCCTCTGTCTGTCGATCGTCGGCGACTTGAGCGCTAGCCGCCAACGGGACCGGCGCCGCCAGCATACCTAACCGCCTGGTGCCAACAAAAAGTGACCCGACGGGGGATGACCAAAATCAATGGTCAACCAGCCTTGCAGCTCTCGGGCGATTGTCTTGGAGCAGCAAAAGTTGCAGGGCGTGGATAACGGCCGCAACTGTTGTACGGGCCGGTCCGGGTCCGCGGCAGGTATGTAAGTGTCGCGTTTGAATGCCAATAAAGCTGATCCCGGAACGTGACTGTTTGCCCCCCCCGTCCGCCATCAGCGCCCGTTTGGCGGCAAGAACCGATTTGTTCGTCTGTTACCGGCATAGTCCCCCGATAAGAAACCGCCCTAATGGCCGGAAGGGGGAAATGCACCAGAACCCGACGAGCTTTTCTGCCGATTCAAGTTTGCCGCCACACGCTCACTCCGAGATCAAGCGCAGCCCGGTTCCTCGGCGTCAGAATGATCAGGCTGACGCTGAAGCGGAGCGCCACTTCCGCCGGATGATCGAGAATATAGGCGACTACGCGATCCTGATGCTTGACATCGATGGATGCGTAATCTCGTGGAATGAAGGCGTGGGGCGCATCAAGGGTTATGCGTCGGAAGAAATCATCGGCAAGAGTTTTGGTTGTTTTTATCCACCAGAAGACATCCTTGCAGGCCGGCCCGCACAAGTGCTGCAACTGGCGCAGGCGAACGGGCATTTTCAGGAAGAGGGATGGCGCTTACGCAAAGATGGCTCGTACTTTTGGGCCCATGTCCTGATCTCTGCGATCCACGACCACGAAAGTAACCTGATCGGTTACTCCAAGATCACCCGCGACCTGACCGAACGACACCAAGCTGAACAAAAGTTGGTGCGATCCAACCGCCTGCTCGAAGCGATCGTGGACGCCTCTCCCTACTCCATCATCACCTGCGACACGCACGGGCTGATCACAAGCACTAACCCGGCCACTGAGCGGATGCTGGCGTATACACGCAACGAACTCATAGGCAAGGCGGTGACTGAGCATTTGCATGACCGCCAGGAAATCATCGCGCGCGCGGCCGAACTGACTGAGAAGTATGGTGAAGTCATCGAGCCTGGATTCGATACCTTCGTTCATGAATCGCGCACGGGACTGGTCGAAAAGCACGAATGGACTTATATCCGCAAGGATGGTTCGCGCTTCCCGGTTCACCTTCAGGTCACCGCGCTGCGTGACGACCTCGACGAGATCAGCGGCTTCGTCGGCATCGCCTACGACATCAGCGAACGCAGGCGCCGCGAGGAATTCACCCAGCATGCTGCGCATCACGACGAACTGACCGGATTGCCAAATCGCTCGCTGCTCTACGACCGGTTGAATATGGCTTTGGCTCGCGCGGGGCGAGATAAGACCAAGGTTGGCATGTTGGTGGTGGACGTGGATCACTTCAAAAGCATCAACGATTCTCTTGGCCATCACATCGGCGATGAGGTACTGAAGGTCGTATCCGAGCGTATTCTCGCCACCGTGCGTGGCGTAGATACCGTAGCGCGCATGGGCGGCGACGAATTCGTGGTCCTGCTCTCTGATCTGGCAGAGGACGCAGCTGCCGACAGCGTTGCGGCCAAGATCGTGAAGAGTATTGCGACGCCGATCCTCATCGGCGAGCAGAAGTTGTCAGTGACAGTGAGCATCGGCATCAGCTGCTATCCGGACGACTGTGATGTCGCGCACTTGTTGTTGAAGCACGCAGACACTGCTATGTACGCCACCAAATTGGCCGGCCGCCATGGATATCGACGCTTCAGCCGCGAATTGGAGCGGATTGCGGACAACAAGCTAGCGATGGAGGCAGCACGCCGCAATGCGCTGCACGAACCAAAACCGCACGTCCACTAGCCGTTTCGGTATTGACCGACCTCGATAGGTTGTTAAACCTTGGAAGTAGACATGAACATTAACCTGGCTCTCATCTCTGCGGTACTCGATTCAGTATTCAAAGAGAACAACGTCGCCAGGTTTGGCGCGATTCCGCTGAACACCCTGACGGAGCGCTGGGAATCGATCCGGCTGCGTCGATCCGATCTCACTGCGAGCATTGAAGGTCTTAGCCAGGAGGGGCTAATTGAACTAGAAACGAGACGCGACGAACTCTGGGTGCGCAGAAAAGGCAAGGACGTTTCGACGCCTCCGGTTTACGAAAGGCTGCTGACTTCGGTCGACAGATTTCTCAACGACCGCGCGGTGGATCGGATTCGTCTGCGTCGAGGCGACGGTTACTGCGGTATGGATCGACGGATTGCGGAGCGCGGAGCGGCTCGCGTTTCAGGCCCTGTGCGATCACTCCCGTCGACTGTAGCGGAAGACATCTGATGGGCAGGTGCACGAACGAGGTGAGCACCGTAAGCGCGATCCGGTGGCCTGGTAACGACACAGGCCCGTAGTTACAAAGGCCTCAGGGACGCTTGAGCTTTACCGGACTTGACGAATGTCAGGGCCCTAGCCAAGAGCTGCAAAGCTCCAGATTTAGCCGGCCTCAATGGGCCTGGTACTTTTCCGTTACGGTCGGCCGCGCCTGGGTGTGCATCAACATTGACTCACGCGGCCTGCCCCAGACCCGCACATCGACGAAGTGAAAGGGCCTGGCCTGGACCAGGCCCTGCTGATGCACCCACTCGTAGAAGCGGCAGATTGTCCGCACGCGATCATTGATGGTGGAGCGTGCGTAAGGCCGGCCAGTGTGCCAGCTCGACTGCTGCAGCACGCGATTGCGGTAGTCGGCGATGATGAAGGCGCCGCGCATGCTCTCTGCGCCGCACACCAGAGGAGATCTGCAAACAGCTTGGCAGCGGCTGATGACGCTTCGGAGTCATGCAGGACAGCTTAGCAACATGACCTAACATGTCCTCGCGTTGGGTGTTCTCGGTGAGGCTGGCGGTCAGCGCCGCTTCGTCCGCCACCAGCAGGCAGCGCACGGCGTGGTTTTTCGGCAGGCGCCTGCGCTTCACCAGCAGTTGCAGGGCCTTGAGCCTGCGCTTGCCGGCCTCCACGTCGTAGTGCTTACCGTCGCCGGCTTCGGTGACGACGAGGTTGTGCAGTAATTGAACCCGCTCGATGCTGCGGGCCAGTTGCCGGATCGGGGTGCCGCCGCTCTTGCGGACGTTGCGCCGGGAAGGGCGCAGCGCCGTCAGCGGGATCAGCAATTCCTAGCCGGTGGTGGTTGCTCTCATATCCATGTGTGAATCTCCAAAAGAAAGAAGAAGAAGCGATCTGCTAACTGCAACGGGGATTTCGATTAGTGCGGTTCTCCTGTGTGGCGCGACTCGCGTCGCGGTCGCGCCACCGGGCAACCGGTTGCCCGCAGGGCCGGCCACAGTCACAGCCCCGCCCGGCGAGGGGCGCGCAGCGCCTCGTCGGCCGCGCGCTTCGCTCGTCGGGAACCGAACGAGCGGAGATCACGCGCGGGCAGCGCAGATGGGTCGCCGCGGGCGACTCCACTACGGCCGCCGCGGGGATCGGCAGCCGGGGCGGTGAGTGGACGGACGAGGACGCGGCGCGCAGCTTGCGAGCACCGAACCGCAGGCCGGCCGCTCTCCGCCCGCCGGCGCGTTTAGGTTGAGACGGTGCTGTCTACCGTCTGAACCTGCGCCGGCCCAGAAATCTGCACAACTTACGGCAGGTACTGGACTTGGGATCATCGTCAAAGCCACAATCGATACGTCGCAGAGGGACTGCGACGTATCGGGGGTTTCAATGACACAGCAGCAGTGGCTGGCTCTGGCGGAGGGCGTGCACGCCGCGTATCAAAAAGCAATTCGCGGGAACGCGACTGTCGATCGAGCGAAGATGCAGACGATACTGGTGGTTTTTTACAGGCTTTACTGTGCCAGGTCATCGCACAACGAAGAAGATTACTACGTCGGCAACCTAATTCAGAGCGGGCCCATTGAAGGCACACCGGCTGAAACGATCGGCACGGTCGCAGAAGCGGTGCAACGCACCGAAAAGTTCATCGCCGACCAGGCCGAGCTATGGGGGCATCAAGGCGAGATCATCAGTCGCAATCTCGTCAACGTCCTGGCCAAGGAGCAATTTCCGTCGGTGTTGAGCTTGAATGCGATCTTGATGCCGCACCAGGCAGTCCTGGAGCAGATTTCCGTCGGTATTACCTAGAGACTGGCCGACCACATCGGCGCCCGACAATAAGGCCATGTCAGAACGCGTGCGCCAGTAAGACCCCGATCAGCAGCCCCAGCGCGAATGCCCCGAAGGCCCAGACAAAGCGTCGCTTCACCCGTTGTCGCCCAAACCGCTGATCGTAGTACGTGAGCAGCATCAAATCTCTCCCGCAATTCGAGCAATCCGTTGCTCTCGTACTATGGTACGCCATAAGGAGTTTGCGGAGATTTACCGGCCACTGGCGTTACCTGGCGTTGGCCTGGCTCTCAATCTGGCTGACCAGTTCCGATAACATATCCTTGGCAGTGACCTGGCCGGGACCGGGCATGTGCCTGTTGAAGTCCGTGGAAGGTGGGACTTTTCCGTCCGATAAGGTGGCTCGGATCAGGACATACTGGGAAGCCAACAGGCTGTTGGCCTCCGCGAGAGTCAATTGAAATTTCCCTGCTGCAGCCGCGCCCGAAGCGGGGTTCGACTTCAGTTGACTGATAACGTGATTGTTGTTGATCTCAAGATTCACCACCGGTCTAGCATCATTAGCGGCGGCGGACACCACAATGATGTTGGGTGTTTCAGCGCTCCAGTGAAACGACATTGAGTATCCCGACAGGCAGAATCTGCCCTCCAGCCCGGCACATACCAAAAATCCTTTGCCTGTGTCCTTCACTGCCGCGCCCGAAAACGTGTCGGTTTTCGATTCCATGCCACCAAAGCCGGTCACATAATCCCGCTGATGCACGCTGGCGCAACCCGACACGCACGCCAGAGCAAGAACCATAGCCGTAAAACTGTAGAATTTCATCGCAGACGCCCCCTCAAAACCCGTCTATATCAGGACGCCATCCAGCTATGCCGGCGCGTTCTTTCCCAGTTCCCCACAATTGGGGCATTTGTACTTGCCCCAGGCCCAGGCAATGAAAGCCACACCAGGCAGCACCCATAGCAACAATCCCACAATCGCTATGAGCTGTGCGACGTTCGAGTTTCGCAGCCAGGTTTTCATCTGCCCTTGGTAACTGCATGAAAGGCATTTCCGAAGCGTAGGATCTCCGGCCATGCCATAGATGGGGGCCGGAGGTGCCGGCGCCGGCATCTGCCGTACGCCGCACTTCGGGCAGATTTCAGCTTTTGCCTTGATGATTGCTCCGCAGTCCGCGCAGAATTTCTCATCCGGCCCCTTCTTTACTTCAGCTTCCACGCTCGTTCCCCCTACAATGCCGTCCCGTTCGAAACAGGCGCAAACGGCACGCTAGAAATAGCGCAAAAGTCTCCTTTTCCGATCATTACAACGACGCACGGTAGGATATGGGCGCTATGCGAGTGGCCGGGGGCGGTGGGCAAACGGACGAGGTCGCGGCACGTAGCTCGAGCACCGAACCACAGGCCGACCGCTCTCCGCCCGCCGGCGCGTTTAGGTTGAGACGGTGCGGTTTACCGTCTGAACCTGCGCCGGCAAAAGCAAAATGCTGACTCGCCGTTCCGCGAGCGATTGAATCCGCAGGGGCGAAACGGCGTATGGCGGTTTGATGCGCAGCACGAAAGCGTGGCCCGGCGGGCACGGCTTGCTATCTGCTGGATGCGGCCACTGATTTGTTTTTCAGCCCTGCGCCTTCGCGTTCACCCATGGAAGGGCCTCTAGGCGATTTTCCGGGAGCGGCTCACTTCTCATAGGACCGGATTTCGAGCAGGTGCCGATTGGGTTCGAAGAAGTATAGGGTCGGCGCAGAACCGTGGGCGCCGGATTCCTCCCCGGGCCCGGTGTTGGTACCCACCGAATTGAAGCTCGGGCCATAGGCGATGCCTGCCGCTTTGAGGCGACCGAAAATAACGTCGAATTCGTCCCCCGATACAGCGAAGGCGTAGTGCTCGGATCCGGCGGTGCCGTAGGGCGCCAGCTGCAGTTGAAAGTCGGGGTTGACGCGGATCACGGTGAACGGCCCGTCCCGGCCTTCCAAGACGAAGCCGAGGATGCGGGTGTAGAACTCGACGCTGGCGTCTAAGTCGTCGACCTTGAGGATGAGGTGATCCAATGTTGCCATGCCTTTGCCTCTAGATCGACTGCACGCCCGGCGTACAGCTTAGGCCAGCGTCGCTACCACTTCCAAATATTCGGCCTCGACCCGCACGCTGCCATCCGTGGCCTGGTTGTGCCGGGTCCACAGGTCGTGCAGGTCGCAGCGCAAGGCATCCTGACCGTCCACCGACAGCGCGGCGAAGGCCTTCTGCGTCGGCCCGTAATAGCTGCGGTAGAATTCGATCGTCTCCAGCACCGTGAACGGCAGCTGGATCGGCATCAGTACGGGGGTGTAGCACAGCTCGCCGATACCCTGCCCCAGCCGCTGCCGCACGGTGGCCTCATCTCCCCACAGCACCGGAGGGGGCATACCGGGCGGCGGCGGGATGTGCGCGGCTGTGAGCCTGAACATTTCGCCAATGAAGCCGCGCGGGGTCCAGTTGGCCATGACGATCTGGCTGCCCTGTGGCCGGCAGACCCGGATCAACTCGGTGGCGACCTGCTCCGGTCGCGGCGCGAACATCGCCCCGAACATGCTCACCACCAAATCGAAGGAACCGTCGGGGTACGGCAAGGCTTCGGCATCGCCCTCGTCGTAGTGGATGTGCAGGCCGGCTTCCCTGGCGCGGGCGCGGGCCTGATCGAGCAGGTTCGGGGCGATGTCGAGGCCGGTAACCAGCGCTTCGTTGCAGGCGGCCGGGAGGCTTAGATTGCCGGTACCGCAGGCCACATCGAGCAGGCGGAAGCCGCGGATATTGCCGCGCCGGGCAATGAAGCGCTCCGCTTCATCCTCGCTGTACCGCGCGACTTCGCCGGAGTCGCCAGCCATCCAGGTGGCCTTCAGTCGGGCTTTCAATACCTGCAAATCCTGGGTATTCGTCATGGTGCTTTCCCCGACGGTCATCTAGGCCGTCGCCATGCCGTCAGAATAGCTCAGCCTTCGGAGCGAAAACGTGACGGAGTACCGCTCGGGCAGGCGATCCCAAGACCGTGGGCTACACTATGGCCAGGGGGTGATATTCAGGCAGTCTGTGCCGCAGCTATCCTTTCACCTGATGGCATAGTCGGCATCGTCCGCTCCCGTGAAGTCGCTGAAAAGGTCGGCCTCAAGCTCATCGTCGGTGGCCAATCCCGCTTTCCTGAGGGGACCGGATCGTCCCGATGGCACCCGACCATGACGGCCATAGCCAGATCTCGGCGCTGATCATGGGGGTGGTATACCTCGGGGAAAGGCCGCTACAAACCCGGGCGCTAGGATTTCGAGTCCCCCGACCACTGCATTGGCCTCAGGCATTGGATTTGCTTTGAACTCGGCATGAACCCGAGTACACGATCTTTACGGGCGTCTATACAATGCCCGCCGAACAACCGGTGCTGCAGAGAGTGATACCACCGGAGCCGAAGAGCCCGGTGCCGAAGAAAGATAAGCCAGGCTCGAATCAGAGAGAGCTTTTTAGAGCACGTTACTGGGACTGACAATGGGATACATGCGCAAAACGATTCAAAAGGACGCGCTGCTGGAACTGATACGAAAGCGCATGCACGGCGTCCGCCGCGAGGCGGACTGCAGCGACTGCCTGCCTATCGGGATTATCGAAAGAACGCCCGTCGACGGCACCTCGAACTGGCTGCCGAGCCTCGGCCCGACGACGTGCAGCGCAGGTTGCACCAAGCATTTGTCGGCGCTGTTGATGCGCCTGAGCGATGAATACGATGTTTTGTTTGGGTAGAGCGCCCAACTTGCAGCATCGATCACAACATCGGCATGCAAGAGCCTGCCCGTCGCAGCGCGCTCAAGGCTGGATAGGTGTGCGTTTGTTCATCAGGGTTCTCGACACGCGGACTACGCTTGGAAAGTTGGCGATGCGCTTTGTCATCTGCTCCGTCGCCTCTACGTCGAATCCATCAAGTTCCATGACGATCCGGATGCTTCCCTGCCCTACGGGCCGAACACTGAACCATGTCGGCAGGACGTTATGGCACGTCACTAATCCCAACACCTGAAGCGGTGTTTGGGCGTGGCAATCGGCCTCGATGGTCAGCAGACAACAAGAAAAGTGGGGAGTCATGGCAACAGGTCGGTTCGGAAATCAACTGGGAAGGGGAATGAGTCGCTGCGATCCGGCCCGTAATTCGGGCCAGCCGCGTCATTCGCCTCATAAGTCGAAGTCCTGCTGGGGTCCTGCCCAATCGAAGATTCATCGTCAACATTCAGTAACATTGACCGCCAAGCCACCAAGGGAAATCTCCTTGTAGCGGCTCTGCATATCCAAACCGGTCTGGTGCATGATGCGAATCACCTGGTCCAGGGAAACCTTGTGCTCCCCAGTCTCCCGCAGCGCCATACGGGCGGCGTTAACCGCTTTCACCGCGCCGAAGGCATTGCGCTCGATGCACGAAATCTGCACCAGGCCGCCAATCGGATCGCAGGTCATGCCCAGGTTGTGCTCCATGGCTATCTCGGCAGCATGCTCGACCTGCTCGTTGCTGCCACCAAGCGCCGCCGCCAGACCGGCCGCTGCCATCGAACAGGCCACGCCCACCTCCCCTTGGCACCCTACTTCCGCACCCGAGATGGAGGCGTTTTCCTTGTACAGCACGCCAATGGCAGCCGAGGCCAGGAAGAAGCGCTCGATTCCCAGCGTGTCGCCGTTGAGCTGGCTCCAGTAGTAGCGCGCCACCGCAGGCACGATACCGGCGGCTCCGTTAGTGGGCGCTGTGACGATCCGCCCGCCGGCGGCGTTCTCCTCGTTCACGGCGATGGCATACACGTTGAGCCAATCCATCGCACGGAATGGGTCTTCCGCCACTTGACCCTGTAGCTGCTTAGCCAGACCCGGTGCCCGACGGGTTAGTTTGAGTGCACCTGGTAGCACACCCTCCGATGCCATGCCCCGATCGATGCAGGCGTGCATAGCCTTCCATAGGCGGTGGATGCCTATCTGAACCTCTCCTTCGTCCCGCCAAGTGCATTCATTGACCAACATAATCTGATCAATCCGCATTCCGGATCTTCGGCCAATCTCCAACAGATTCTTACCACTTGAGAAAGGGTAGATGACACCGTTCCGATATTGGGCACCGTCCTCCTCTCCGTCCCCAACGACGAAACCGCCACCAATGGAGTAGTAAATTCGTTGTTCAAGGATTTCGCTCGTCAACGCACCCTCAATAATCTCCCGGCTACTCGAAAAAGCGGTGAAGCGCATCCCGTTTGGATGCCCCGGCAAAACCTGATCCGGATGCCAAACCAAGTCGGCATCGAGAATGAAAGGTATTGGATTTACGCCGCCCAAGCGTATCGACCCGCTTCTCGCAATTTCACCCAGAAGACCGTCAATGCTGTCGATCTCCACCAGGTCCGGACGTTGACCTAATAGCCCCAACTGAATGCCTCGGTCCGTACCATGCCCCTGGCCGGTGAGGGCTAGGGAACCATATAGCTCGACGCGCAGGGCGGTTACAGAACCTAACAATCCTTCAATTTTCAGATGATCTATGAACCGTCCGGCTGCCCTCATGGGTCCCACCGTATGGGAACTGGAGGGTCCGATGCCGATCTTGTAGAGGTCAAACAGACTTGTGCGCATTGAAGATCATCCGCTATGGGCTGCTGGCGTTGTTTTGTATCTGCTTCATCAAATCGTTGAGCCTTTGCACGGCGGCATTTGCAGCATCGGCATTGGCGCGTGCCAGGGCATTTTCACGCCGCATATCATCGCTACGGTCTTTTACATAAGCCTCAACACACTTGCGGTAGCCGAAGAGTTCTCGGCCGAAGCGATCCAAGTCCTCCGAGCGCGGCTGAATCCGCGGGGGAAGTACGGGTTGCGTGCAAGCTGGCAACGGCACCGATTCACTGGATACCCCGCTCGAATCCGGCGTCTGAGCGATCGCCAAGAGCGGAAGCCACAGCACAACGATTGGAGCAAAAGACTTCAATGATGCCTCCTGGAATAAGAAGAGCGCTCCGCCGGCTAGGGAGGAACCGGCGGAGCGCAAGGAACTACCGCGTTAGGGATAAACCGCGGCAGGTGTCATGAATCGGGCGGCTTCTCTATCGGACCGCAGCCAAAAGCGGTTCCAGGGATTGCTGCACGGCATCCCAATTCAGAACATCCGTATCCTGAGCGTCCAAGCCGTCGAAGTGGCTCTTGGCAACGGAATCCAACATACCCACCCGATATGGACGGCTACAGTCGAGCGTCGATATCTCCGCCGAAAGACGCAACGGGCCGTCTTCGCTTTCCTTCTTCACCACGGCACACAGTCGATCCCCAGGCACTTGCACGGCGACGACGTGCAATTTAAATGGAAGTATGGCGCGGATGTCGTAGGGGCGGACCGTCCGGCGACGGAATACCTCATACAGGAATCCCTCGGGATGGAGGCCGAGTTCGGCGTGGGCTGCGTTGCGGAACGCGACAGCCAACTGCTCGCCGGTCTGTACCCGGCGCGTAGCGAGTGTTGCCGCTACTGGCGCGGGCAAGCGTCCAACAGGAACTTCCAGCGGAGCAGCATACCGTTGAACCAAGGCGGCAATCTTCGGGTCTAGCCTGTCGCGGACATCTACAGGAATGAGCACATCGTGGAAGTGGCGGAGCCTCCAACTTCCATCGGAGCCGCGGACGAACGTCAGGTCTAGCCGACCCAAATCGACCCCAAACTCGCCATCCTGGACGATGGGTACAACTTGGGCGTCCAGATTATTCTCTTCTATGGGCGTGTACAGGAAGGTGTGTGAATGTCCGCCGATCACCGCATCGACCCCGCGGGTCTTCTGCACCAAATCGCGATCTGCATCCACGCCCAAGTGCGTAACGGCTATAACCACGTCAGCTTCCGCACGGGCTTTTGGAATCCACTCTGTCGCGGCTTCCACCGGATCGCGGAACGTCCAGCCCTTGACCTGCGGATAGGACGTGGAATTTGGCGTCGTCAGCCCCAGGAACGCGATTCGCAACCCGCCGACGTCACGCACAATGAAAGGCTGGACACCGGGCAGCAGGGCACCATGCTCGTCCAAAACGTTTGCGCAAATCCACGGGAAATGCGACCGACGAAGGAATCGAAGCAAATCACCCTGCGCGCCTGCGGCATCCTCGCGCTCGATGCCATCCTTGGCCTTGAACTCATTATTGCCGAGCGCTCCTACGTCGTAGCCAACGGCATTCATAGCTTCTATGTCGGCAATACCCTCGTAGGCAGCAGTCAGCGGGCCTCGCGTAAAGGTATCGCCAGCATTGACGAGCACAGCATTGGCACCACGTTGCTCGCGCAGCTTTGAAATAAGCGTTGCTCGCCGTGCTGCGCCGCCACGTTCACAATCCTCTTTGTTGGTACGACCCTTCTCGATGTAGCAGAACGACTCCAGGTGCCCGTGCAGGTCATTGTCGTGAAGCACGATGACATGGCGTATCTCGGCATCAACAGACTTACAAAGAGCGATTGATGGAAACCAGAACGCGAACGCTGTCAACGCGCAAGAAAGTAGCTTTCGTTTAAACATATGAGCTGGGTCCAACCTTGGTATTGAGCAGCATCCTAACGCGCGGCAGGTGTAACGCCCGTTTGCGCATTCTGCGTCTCGCGAAGCCCCTCCCAACGCTTGTATTGTTCGGCCTTTGCAAGAGCGGGGTCTTCATAGCCCTCCAGCCAGAATCTCATCCAATCGGCCATGCCCCCTTGTGAAGCGAGACGCACTGCAGGGTTGGTGATGACGTGCTCGCTGCTATTCAGCATCACCAGATCAACAGGTCGCTTCAAATAGTGCAGCCCAGCGTAGGGTTCCCACATCTCAAATAACCCGTTCCGGCCAAAGGCCTCGACTCGAAGTGGAGTCTGCACCCTATCCAAATTAAACTCCGGCGAGCGTTCACGCCAGAGCTTCAGCCCATCTCCAAAAGGTGGAGCTCCAATCATCGTAGGTGCCTCTCCTGCGCTCGCGCTCTCCAGTTCCTGCAAGTACCCCAAATTCATTCCATCTACGATCGAGGCGGCCGCAAATCTAATGTCGCTCGTGGTGATGGCATTCATCACGTGATATACGGTGCGGCTAAACCCAACAAGCCCTACCTTATTAGGATCAACTAGCCCTTCGTCAGACAGCGCTTTGATAGCGCCCTGATAACCAGCCAGGTACATCCTGCCTTCCTCGGGCGTACCTACCTGAGCGTTCTTCACGACATGGTCATCCGGATCACCGAGCTGCAAGACGATGATGCCCCCTGCGGCTAGCTCTCTCGCTGCCATTCCGGACGTAAATGCTCCACTTGTGAGAAACCTATCTTTCAGAAACCCATGCGTCTGGATAACAAGCGGATAGCGGTGTCCAGGAATGTAATCGGGTGGTTTAACAAGGCCTCCCGTCCAACCCCTTCCAAACTCGTCGCTCCATTGAAATACAGACGCAATTCCCAATGAAATTTTTTCCAACTGTGGATTCGGATCAAAGATAACCTTTGAGTGGCCACCACCTCTATCCTCAGCTACGAGCACAGGCCGGTCATTTAGCCCCTGCTTGATGTAAATCCTGACGCCAGCTTCAGCACCCTTCGTTGCGTCCGCACGCCCCTGGGCGTGCCACTCATCGTTAGTGTCCTTACGAAACAGAAGGGTCTTAGAGTCTCCCCACGAATAGGGCTCTTCCTCAATCACAACCTCTTGATCACCACCATCCCCGAACTTCTTTGCCTCTACGTAGCCTATTCCTTTTGCGATCATCTCCGCCTTCGAATGAGGAAGTTGCATGACACAGGATGCGGTCCCGGTCCGGACATCCACCGTTGCAATACAGGGAGCATCCAGTCTCGGATTCGTGCTGTCTGACGTTTGCGACACGTCAAGAAATGCATTCGACAGCACAACATAACGGCCGTCGGGCGACCATTCAGCGTCGGGAACGGACATGTAGTACGAATCTTGCCACCCGATCGGACCGGATATCGAATGCAGGTTGCCCGTCTTAACGTTGATTATTGTGAAGGTCTTTATTGCATCAAATAACGGACCGATGCCCAGAGCATCCTGATCCTGTTCTTTCGCAGTGATTCGACGATTCGGGAAGTCGTCACCAGGACGGTATCGCTCCCAACTCTTCGGGACAGTGGAAACTATCAGCTGCGCAACGACATTCACCCCATCAGGCGATATTCGGAAGGGTGCGACAGAGCCACTCCCTTCCGCCACACGAATTGGATTCCCCTCTGCATCTTTCAACTGTCTTGGCATGCCATCGTCGGCGATCCATAGCTCGCTCAGACCGGGTAACTCAAGTGGATCATGGGGAGGACCGATTAGCTGCCCCAGATCCTTTCCGGTTCCAATAGTCGTAACCGCCTCGCTTTTTTTATCGTCCAGCACATTTCCGGGCTTGACGGCGGTATAAGCGAAGTGTCCGTTGTTGAAATCGTATGCTGTCACGATCTGATCAACAGCTGACAATGGAGTCACGACGTCGCCACCCAGACTAGCTTCAAACAGTGTCCGCCGACCATCTACGGTATTCGCAAGGAATGCGATCCCACTTGAATCAGGCAGCCATCTTAGATCGCTAATAACTGCACGCCCTGCGTTGGAGGTCATCGTTGCGAGGACGTGGCCTTCCGATAATTCCGGCGATCCGTGTCCATCAACGTAATTCCGAACCGCATCTATTGAGAACACTCTCAATTCTGCTTTGACGACATTCTGCTTTAAAATACCTCGTTGCGTGACGACCGCAATATATCGGCCATTTGGAGACCACTTGATATTCGCCAGTCCAAATAAGGGATCTGTAAACTCGGAAAGCGCAATGTCGTCGTCGACGGTGAATCTCGCCGACTTAGCCGATTCGGCGTAGGCGTCTCTGGACACGATGCATACGCCGATAGCAAGTACAAACGCGACTGTCCAGCCAGGCATGAGTCGACTGATGCCAGCCAGCACCCCTCTAGTCGTCTTTGGGGCTAATACATCTCGTATAACTTGTCCGAGTCCTACCTTCACGTTTTCCTAACTCCTAAGAATAAGATTTAATGCGTCGTTTCCAATTCGCTCGCTTCGATGAATTAGGCTTGTCCGCGTGAGCAGGCTGTGCAATGCAGCCGCGTTCTATGGCTGGCCGGCATTCGCTCCGTCACGGAGAACGACGTTTTATGCACCGTCCCCGTGCCGTACTAACCGAGCGAAGGGCGCATCTTAAAATTTCACGCCCATCTGTGCGTAGAGGAATCGACCCTGAAGGTCGTACTCGTTCGGGTCATACCCCATTCCGCCGAACTCGTAGTCCGAATAAGGAGGCAGCTTGTTAAACATATTGCGGATGCCACCAGAAATATAAGTCCGCGAGAGGAATGGAGAGTTCGGCATGAGGAGCTTGCCGAGCTCGTAGCGGCCATTTGTATCCACGTACCAGAAGTTACCCAATCCTCGTGGTGTAGTGGTTAGATCCGTCACGTCTTTGTAGTGCCCGGTGTAACGGCCATCTATGCCAAGCTGCAACAGATCTTTCTTCCAATTTAATGCCAATACCCCCTTCCAATGTGGAGCATAGTTTGCATCGTCATTCGCCTGCGACGCAGCGTTTTGTGCCCCGAGTGTCGAATCCAACTCGTAGACGTAACGGTAGGTCTGCGTAACGGCGATTGAAGGTGAAAACTCGCCGAAGCTCGTCCGTTTGCGCCAGTTAACGGCGACGTCAAAGCCGGCTGCGTTGATGAATCCAAAATTAGCTGACGTGAGATTGACGGATGTAATGGGCCCAACGGGATAGATATCATTCGCTGCGGGAGGGCTGCGAGTGACCCGGCCAGGAAACGCATCCGGATTGTCAACGACTTCGGCTAACGATGGCTGGACAATTCCATTTCGAATGTCAATCATCCAGTTGGTAACTGAAATATCGAGGTTCCGAATACTGTCTGGAGAAAAGACGAAGCCTATATTTTTCGTCCAGCCCGTTTCTGAGTTTAGTTTTGGGTTCCCACCGAATGTCTGTGTTATAGATTCGCTCTGTCCGCCGCGTAAAGGGTCGTTCACAGCGGTTGCGTAAGAATTGGGCGCACCATCAAGATTCTCAAGTGATGGCGGCTTGAAGGCCGAGCTATAGGAGCCCCGGATCAGAAAATCGGACACTGGCCGGAATTCCAATCCAGCTGCAGGACTTGCACGCTCTCCGGAATCGGAATAGCGATCGTAGCGCAGTGCGAATTGCGTTGACAGAATATCTCCATTCTCTGGGTGCGAATGGTTGCCGATAATCGGTACTTTAAGTTCACCAAATGCCGAGTCAATCTCGCGATCCAGGGAAAATATCGTTTTATTGAATGGGACATTACTTGCCAGAATCTGATGCTCGTATTCGCCACCGATCACCGCTTCTACCGGCCCAGACTCAAGCTGCAGAATAGGCCCGCGAATAAAGGCGTTCGCAGAATCCATAGCGCCGCGGTAGCTTTCAGGGTTGCTTTTATAGAATCCACTTAAGACGGACGGACTGGCTCCAGGCCCGTCTTGGAAAGGGTTAAAACTGCCGTTTGCAAGGGCTGCCGTGATGGCTGCGGAATTGGGAAGGTTATGGATGTACTCGTCGTGATCCCAGTCTCTCGAAGTCCATCCGGCCACCTCCCACTGCCATCTCTCCAACAATCGGCCGCGCAATCCGACCAATGGGCGGACGTAGTCCACATTAATGGACTGGCCATTTCGTCCTAATCCTGTATAGAGGTAATCGATCGAAACCGCTTCTCCAAATGGATTGTATTGATTGGAAGCCGGAACGCTGATAGTTGCGAGCGGCGGCTGAGTAGAGACTCGCTGTTCAAGGTGATTGTAAAGAAGCTCCGTGAACAGCTGCACTGATGACGTGAGTTCGTAGGTGCCATATATAAACGTACCGTATCGACGGCTTGGTGCGAGGTATGACTCAAAGCTGCTGAAGGACGTTTCATTCAGCACGCCCGCTGTACCCGCGAAACTAGCAGGCGTCAATCCTACTCCGCTACTTCCTGACGGAATGCCTGCGCACGACGAATTTAGGCCGGGAAGGTTTTGCCCATTCGTTGAACAAACGTTCCCAGGATTGGAGTACGTGTATCTATTGTCTATGCCGCCGAAACTCGTGTAGTTCTGGTTGGCTGTAATAGAACGCTCATTCCCAGACAATTCACTATTGTCCCCATAGAGGCCGATGAGCGAAATGGACCACTTCGATGTCTTCCACCCGGCGCTAAAACTATATTCTGACTCGTTATATTTACCATCTTCGGTACCACCGTAGCGAACATTTGCTTCAAAGCCCTTATAGCCCTGCTTGAGGACGATATTGATAGCGCCCCCCAACGCATCCCCGCCGTAAATCGCCGAAGATCCAGTCGGCAGCACTTCAATTCGCTCGACGGCGGCAAGAGGAACCTGGCTGAGGTCAAAAAAGCCCGAGTTATATGTTGTACCGGTTGAACTCTCCACCCGGCGGCCGTTTATTAGAACCAGCGTGGTACCCGCCGGCAGGCCATGAAGCTGCACAGTTTGTGCCCCTGCAAATTGCTGAGCACCTCCGGTAGTCGTTGTCTGAGTCGAGACTTGAGGCAATGTATTCAGAAACTGTGTTAGCGTAGTCGATCCGCTTTGATCGATCTGTTGCCGGCTATAGACTTGAACCGGCACGGCAGAATCTTTGGCAGATTGAGGAATGCGCGAAGCAACGACGACAACTTCATCGAGCGCTTGCGATTGGTCTTGAGGTTGCTGTTGCGCCTGCGCTCCCGTTTGCACCGAACTTAACTGTGCTGTTTCATTGCTTGCTTGATCGGATGTCCCGACGCTCGGGAGGCTTTCCACGGTTGCAGCTGCCGCCGATGGGTCAGCTTGGCTGTGATCCTCTGACGGATTGAAGATCGTAACCGTGTTGTCGTTGATGAATCGGTAGCCAATACCGGTCCCATCAAGCAGCTTGTCCAGTGTGTCCTTCGGTGCCAATCCTGCCGGCGCCCCTTTCGTCTGAACCCCGTCCGCTACCTTCGAGACATATACGATCTGCAAGCCCGACTGCTGCGCAAACGTCGTCAGCGCCTGATTCAACGGTTGTGGTGGAATTGCAGCATCGGTCGGCGCCGCATGCGCCTTCGTCAGAAAGGCTGCACTAAGCAAAATAGCGAAACACATTAGGATGTAATGGCGCACGGCGTTGGAACTCCCTCGATGTCCTGTAGCCCGGTAGTGGAGCAAGCCGCCATCCCCGGATGGCGTTTTAATTCCTTGCTTATTACTTCCGAGGGTCGATGGGAGAAACCGGGTACCACTATTTTTTCGTGCGTAGATCAAGTCGCTGGAATTGCGGATATTTTAGTCGGCCGAAGATGCAGCAGCCCTGCTGCTTACGAGAAGTTGCTGATTCAGCATCGCCGCATGCACGCCATGCAGTCCGTTGAGGAAGTCCGCAAAGGACTCGATGTCATAAGTGTGAAACACACCGCTGATTGGCATGGCGGCCACGCGCGGATCGTCCACTTTGATCTGGATTCGGTTGTAGCGGTTGAACTCGGCGGCCACCGAAGCGATCGAGTCCCGATCAAAGACGATCTCGTTCCGCACCCAGGCAGTCGCCTTCTGTACGTTGGCTGCCCGCCTTGTCTCAACTTGCCCGGTCTGTGCGATCCGCACCTGGTCACCCGCGCGCAGGTCCGCGAGCGGTTGGGGTTTCGTTAGGAGCGCGGAAGAGGGTGATGTTGCCGGCGCAGGCAAAAGCAAGCTCGCGGAGTCCCACACGGTAACTTGCCCCTCGACCACGGTCACTACCGTCTGTGCATCCTGCCGGAACACATCGAATACAGTCCCGATATCCTCGATCACAGAAGTTCCAGCACGGACCTGGAACGGCCGCGTAGCATCCTTCGCCACTTCAAATAAAGCCTGCCCGCGCTCGACTTCAACATCACGATGATGTTCATCGAAATGAACTGCCAACGCCGAATCCGAGTTGAGGTGCACCACAGTATCATCCGCTAGCGTCAGTGTCCGTTCCTCACCGTGACGAGTGGCGTATTGCTGGTTGTTGCTTTGTTGGGAAAGCCAAGCCCAACCGCCGATGACGATCGCAACTGCAACCGCCGCCGAAGCCCACGTACCCCGTCCAGCGAACGGACGGTTCAGGCGGCGCTCCGGCTTCATCGACAACGCCTGTTCGGCGCGAGGCCGATTCGCAGTGGGGAGCTGCACCACGTTGCTGTCAGCCGACGCCTGGGCGATCAACTCCTCCAAAGGCATTTGCACCCCCTTTGCAACGTTTCCGACACCGCGCGCGATTCCAGCGATGGCGAGATATTCGGAGACATTCAGCGGGGACGCCCGCAGCCAACGCATGAACTCCTGTTTCTGCTGCGCGGTCATCTCGCCGCCGCGATTCTCGACATACCACTCCGCTGCCTGCTCGGCGATCAGCTCCCGCACGCGTTCGTCCTGAACGGTCATATCAATCCTCCCACCGATACTGCGCCAAGCCGGTGCGGCAGGCCGCTAGCGCCTTGACGACATGCTTCTTGACCATGTGAACCGATACCCCCAACTGCTCGGCGATGCCCTGGTACGTGAGGCCGTCGCGGTAATGCATAACCAGGACGGCTCGATGCTGCGTCGACAGCCGTTCGAATACTGCCGTCAGCTGTTTCCGGCGCAGTCCCTTGTCCAGGTCCGACTCCGTGGTGTCATGCACCGCCAGCAGTTCCGGCGCCAGTTCGTCCAAATCCATGTCCACCGCCGCGCGCTTGCGCATGACGGCGTGCTCGCGGACCAGGTTTTCCGCCACGGTGAACAGGTAGGCCTCGGGGTTGTGGATCGCTTCGCCTTCGCCTTGGTCGATGCGGATCAAGCGCATATAGGCTTCCTGCACCAGATCTTCGGCCTCGGCGGGCTGCGCAATCCGGCGCCGGAAATACACGGTCAGCGCCGAATAGTGCTCGGCGATCAACCGCGTCCAGAAGGTTTGCTTGTCTTCCTTCAAAGCATCCAGCCCTCGAACATGCCCCGTTATCATGGACCTTACCCATGAAAACAGCGCCCTAATGCCCACGGAATACGGCACAAACTCCGGGTCCTAAATACTTACGAGTGCCATAACCGTAAACCGGGTACCAAAATCCGGGCCCAAGCTGCGGATAAGCCTGAATTTCCTTGCTATTTGACGGAACCGTGACGCCCCGGATCAGTGCGTGCTGCCTCGTTCTGGACCAAGACCGGCCAGGACCTCGTCGATCTCTTGGTCGCTCAGGGGCAGTCCGGCAGCCGGCATCCGCGGGGGGTTCAGCAACTGCATTTCGTAGCCGCGGCCATTCGACCTCGGGCCGCAGCAGGCGGGTGCTGCAAAACTCGTGATCTGGCCGGAGTTTTGAGCGGGCCACCAGCAGCGAACATCACCTCAGCCGCTAGCCGTGATGCGCAAACTCGGATGCGTTTCCTGCGACGGCGCATGTGCAGGTCCGTCGTCGCCTTGCCCGTAATCATCGATGAAGTCCATAAACTGACGGCGGCGGTCGTGCAATCGCCGTAGCAGGGCCTGAATCATCTGGATTTCGACTTCAATGCGATGATGCTGATCGGCTTGGCCCCGTTTGCTGCGTTTGGTCTTGGACAGCCACAGCTTGTTTTCGTGTTCGTAGAACATCCCGTGAAAGATACGGTTGCGTTCTTCGTACAAGGTCTTGATGTCGTCCACCGCGGCCAACCAGTCGCCCTGCGCGCTCGGATGGACCCGCGCCTGGCACAAGCGCGCCAGGACTTCCAGATTTCGCGAAATGGCGTCGCCCGGAAGGACCAGGGCCTTTGCCACCGTGGTATGACGCGCCAACGTAGTGATGGCCGTCCGGACGACGCTTTCCATAAATCCAAAGTCCATCACGGCTTGGCCCAAGGTGGACAACAGCTCCGGCGTAACCTGACTTTCTTCCACAGGAATGGTCATCGCCTCACTCCCGCGTCAAGGCGTTGGCAAGGGTATTGACCGCAATCGCGCTGTAAACTGCGGTGGAGAAGAATAGGATGGCGTCGGCCTGCTGCTGCGGGTCGGGCAGCGCTTGGCTGTACGCCAAGATCCGGACCGCGCCGCCCTGGAGAAACAGCCATCCGCAGATGACGATCAACAGCACCGATAGCTGGATCACTGCGCCGCGATTGCGGCGGGCAAAGAAGATACCGATGCAGATAGGGATGCCAAACAAATGCAGCCCCCAGAACGTCAGGTTCATCAAGTGAGCGATGTTGGCCATAGAGCCCTCGAACGTGGTCCTAGCCCAATCCTAAGCGCCACGGACGCGCAGCAACCACTTTCCCAATTGTTAAGTCAGCGAGGAGCTTTGGCTCGGGGCTCCGAAGCCAGAGCCCCGCCCGCTCAACTGCCCCAGCAGTGCACATAGCAATTCGCGCATGGCACACGGTTCTTGACAGCATAACTGTACTTTTGTACAGTTATGCTGTCAAATCTTTTAAAAGCCGCTCGGGAGCAAGGCTATGGCGTCACACGGAAATCGCAGGCAACCGCCCACCCCGCCCTTTCTCGTTCGTCTGCGGGGCGGCAACGAAACCGAACCGGAAGCCACTAAAGCCGACTGGGCAGAGAAGATGGTCGGCGGATTTCAGTCGGGCGTGAGGCGGCTTTGGGCTGTGTTCACCGACATGTACTGGCTGCTGCGCAATCCTCAGACGCTGTTGGATAGCGAAGAGGTACAGCGAGAGAAGGGCATCCGCCCATTGCTGTTCTTCATTTTTTCGCCCCTGTTGGCGGCGCTCATCATGTTCGGCGACCGCTGCAGGGCCGCCTTGTTTAACACAGCGTACGCATCGGCTGTGGCCAGCAGCCAGATCAAGGGGCTGGATCTGCTGTTCGGCTTCTATAAGCGTGCGCTGGACGTTATTCAAAGCCCGGAACGCAGTTTCAAGGTCATGTTCCCTGTTTTCTTGGTCGGCGTGGTCATTCACGCCGTGGTCGGGGCCAGGGCGAAGGGCGTGCGTCGCAAGGCATGGCGGGCTGCCGTGCTTTACACGCCGGCGTTCGCGCTGATCATGATGGTGGCAGCGATCGAGCTGACCGTCGGCATCAAAGTTCTGGCGTCCCTGATCCTGCCAACCTCACTTATCGGCTCGCCCTACAAGCTAGGAAGTCTGGCGATCGCGCTTCCGCTACTGGTAGTGACCTATTTGTGTACGCGCGTGCTTTATGCCGCCGCTCCAAGTCCCAAACGGTGGATTCGCCATATCGAGCTGGCGCCCCCCGCTTACGGTCTCCTGGTTTTTGCAATCCTGGTTGTGGCCAAGATCGACCACCTTGAGCAATCTCTGGGCGATCCGACACTCGCCTACGTCGGACAGTTCGACGTTCGACCCGCCGAAATGTTGAGTTTTGCCAGCCAGAAGCCTCTGCCCCTGTCGCTCACCAACCATTCTGACACCGCTTTGGTGATCGCTCCTGACAGCGTGCGCTTAAGGCTGACCTACGATGGAAGCGGCAGTTGCCCTCACGGGTTCGAGGCGAATGGCTCCAACTGTGAGATTCCAGTACAGGTGCTTAATTCCGACGACAAAGATTGGATCACCATCCCCGCTGGTGAAACCCGTATCTTGCGAATCAAGAGCGTGCAGGCACTACAGTTTTCGGACCCGAAGGCCATTGCGGGCTTCCGTTGTGTGTCGGTGGATATGGATATCGTTCAGCCGGACTCCAAGGTACAAACTTTTTCTTCGATGCTGGCTATCCGACTCAAATCGCCTGCGCAGTTCCCCGATGGCTGCAACCTGCCGACCTGATAATCGGAAGCCTGCATAGCGCCGAGCGGCCTCAAAATCTGACATCGTTCCTCTTTGATCAATTGCCCGCGGTTGATCAGCAGCCGCACCGCCTCCTAGTGCCGCGTTTCCTGTTCGCGTGGAGCGTTCGATACTTTTTGTCTGCCGTGCCGCTGCGCAGGCCACACTGGCAAGCGATCGTCAGATGGATCACATTGCGATGACGATTTTGCCGATCGTGCGCCCAGTCTCCGCGAGTTCGTGAGCGGCCTTCATGGTTTCTGGGTTTAAGCCGTTCAGCCGCGTCGTTACGATTGGCTTCATTCGACCGGCTACAACGAGATCAGCGATCATCCCGAGGATGTTGCCCTGAAGCTGTGGGGCGGCGCCGTTAATGATCCTGCTGAACACCATTTCCATATGGATCGAAGCGGCCTTCACCATCAGCTGGCTGGTGTCTACCGACGCAGCGCCATCCATGATGGAGAGATGCCCGAATGGTCGGAGAACCTGTGCAATCCAGCTGAGGTTGTCGACCGTATTTGCGGTCGATAGCACCATATCGACGTTGGTGACATTGGCCGCAGCAAGCTGTGCAGGTATGTCGCCTGAATGATCGAGGACTAGGTCGGCGCCCATCTTCGTGCACCAGGACTTCGATTCCGTACGAGAGCCAGTGCTGATCACAAAGGCGTTCGTCTTGGCCTTTAGTAGTTGAGTGGCCAGCGAGCCTACGGCGCCGGCGCCACCGACGATGAGCACACGTTCGACGCCAGAAGGCAACGCGCCCTGATCCCGGAACATCGCTTCCCAGGCAGTTATCGCGCCAATTGGAAGGCTGGCAGCATCGCCAAGAGTGATGCGAGGGTCGCGGGAATGTCCGCCTCCATATCGCTGACGGTCAGGTCGAAGTGCGTCAGGTAAAACCGGTAATAGTCCCATTGCCCATCCGGATATCTGTCGGCGGGGTATAGGCGGTCAGAACGTCACTGTCGCGAGCATGTTTTGCAGATTCTCGGAGCATCAGCATCGATCACCGGGTTTTTCAACGGAATTTGCCAGTTAGAGTCGTTCGGCACCTTGAAGTCGGTGCTGAAAAGCTGCCGGACATGCGGTCAACATGCCACTAAAGACGTCCGCTTTCGGCTGCGCAAGTCACGATCACGCCCGGAAGCGCCACTTAGCAGATCTCGTGACCTCAGCTTGCTCAATTTAAGCCGCATCGATCAGTACAGCTTTCCTTATGGATCCATAATGTCTCTCTTTTTCAAATAATGAAAAAGACGCATTGCTAGAACCTTGCGATATCAACCAAGTAGGGCGCCTGTACTGGTACGATGCAAGCGAACAGAAATTCAGCCGGGTGACGCGAACGCTGACCCGTCGGCCAGCCAGCTTGTACCCAGGTCTTGTATGGGATCAGTGTGCCCCGTCCGCGACGGGCTGCCTTTCGACGGGCGTTCCCGCTATTGATTGGAGATACGAAGACATCTGCCTGAAAGCGATCGAGCAGCGCAACTCCGTCAAAAGTGAGCACGACCTGGGGGCGAGCGCCACAAGCGGAGCGTTGCCTGTCCATGCGCTCTCGGTTGGGCCACAAGAAAACGAAGCTGTTGAGCAATGCATACCAATCAGATGGCACCAGACCATCGTCGAGCGCCCGAGCGAGCGCAGTTGGCGGCATCGGCCGCTGATCTCGGATCACCACACCGTTAGGCAGGCGGACATTGTCCTGCCTGTGGCCTCGAAGCTGCGTTATGCGGTCCGAATCGGAGATGTGCGCCAAACCGAGCAATCGTTCGGTGCTCATCAGCCCATGGACCAGGATGGAGTTAAGGTTATCCGCCTCCGCAAGGTGGTAAAGGTATTTGAAAGGGCGCGTCATATAAGTGCCATCCGCAGCTCGGCATACGCCGCCACCAGAGCCTTCAGAGTGAAACTCCGGTTGAGGCCGCTGGGATTGGGCAGCACCCAGGCAAGCGTTCCGGCAAAGGGCGTTGGTTGCCGCCCCCAGGGGATGCTCGCCTGCCCGGTCATTGCCGACAACGGGCGCTTACCAAGGAAGGCGATCGACCGCGGCGCGAGGGCTCGCATCTTGGCTTCGAAATCCGCCTTGGCGCGGATAAATTCTTCCGTGGCAACGTCCTCTGCCTTGCAAGTCGGCCGGCGCACCACCACCGTGATGCCACAACCGTACTGAAGCAAGCGCTGTTCGTCTTCGGGTTCGAGGCACTCATCGATGAAACCGGCGAGATGCAATGCGGGCCAGAAGCGATTGCTGCGATGCGAGAAATTGTGGCCGGCGACCGCCGCGCTCCACGCCGGATTGATGCCGCAGAACACCACATCCAGGCCAATCGCGAGGATATCGGGTTCATACCGCATCGAGCCGATTACCCGGTCACTGCTCTCGACATTTGAAACAATTGCGGACATTCCATCCTCTTGAATAGATTGCCTGATGCAGCTCAATCTCGAGCTGCATCAGGCCTTGCTCACATTTACGGCGTCGTGAAGTGCTCACGCAGATAGCGCGAGAACAGCTCCGGCCGCTCTTCGGGGAAGAAGATCCTGGCGCCGGCCAATATCACCGGCTGCTTCGCGCCGGGGATCGCATCCTGCAGCCACAGTGCCCACTTCAAGGGGAAATAGATGTCGTCGCTCGCCCACACGATCAGGGTTGGCGCCTGCAGCTCGCGCAGCTTGTGCTCGATCTGCACCGTGTGCTTGTTGTCGAACGCGACGATGAAGCGCTCGAGATCCTTGGTGCGCTGCTCGGTCCGCAGGAATGGCCGCAGGTAGGTCTCGATGTCGGCATCGGTGACGCTTTCCGGATGCTCGTAGGCCGGTCCGAGCGCCCCCGGCGAGCGATAGATCGACTTGTCGCTCAGCATGGCATTGAGCGTCGCCTTCAGCCCACCTTCGCGCACCATCTGCACGAACGGCTGGAATGCCTCCGGTGGCCAGTTGTCATGCGTATCGCAGTTGGTCAGGATCAGCGAGCGCACCCGTTCGGGGTACAGGGCGGCAAAGATTTGCGCGATACCGCCGCCGCTGTCGTTGCCGATCAGGTCGACCTGGTCGATCTTCAGTGCGTCGAGGAACTCGCGCAGCATGAAGGCATTGGCGGTCACGGACACTTCCTGATCCGGCGAGATCTCGGTATCGCCATGCGCCAGCAGATCCGGAGCGATGCAACGGCGGATATCGGACAACTCTGCCAGCTGGTGGCGCCACAGATGCTTGTTCATCAGCACGCCGTGCACGAACAGCGCTACCGGCCCAGATCCGGCCTCGGCATAGCTGATGTGGCCCGAATGGGTCTTGATGCTATGTACGGTCATTGCGGCTTTCTGATTCTCCATGCTGCTCTCTCCTTGTTTGATCGATCAATGATTTCTTCAACTGAACCGACCCGGCTACCCGCAGCGCCAGTACATCGGCGCCGCGGGCAACCTGGCCGTGCATGCCATCCTTTAGAACTGGGTCAGGCCGCCATCGACGACCGCTTCCGTGCCGGTGGTGTACGACGAGTCGTCGCTGGCCAGGAACAGCGCCGTCTTGGCCAGCTCCGCCGGCTCGCCGAAGCGCTTCAGGCCGATCTTCGCGGTGAGCGCCGAGGCGACACCACTGAGCTGCTCCTCGGTCAGGCCCATCTTTCCGTAGAAGGGCGTGGAGATGGCGCCGGGGCTGATGGCGTTGACGCGGATGCCGCGCGGGGCGAGTTCGGCACCCAGGGTCCGCACCAGCGAACGGGTCGCGGCCTTGGTCGCCGCCAGAATCGACAGGCCCGGCATGCCGATGGCATTGAGGAACGAGGTGGTAACGATGATGCTGCCGCCCTGGCGGATCAGCGGGACGGTCTTCTGGATGGTGAAGAAGGTGCCGTTGAAGTTCAGGGCGAAGTTGTCCTGCACGTACTCCGGCGTGATAGCCTCCAGCGGCCGCACGCTGCTGGCGCCGGCGTTGGCGAAGACCACGTCGATGTGTCCGTGCGCGGTGCGGGTTTCCTCGACGGCGCGCTCGATGTCTTCGACCTTGCGCAGGTCCGCCTTGATCAGCAGCGCCTTGCCGCCGAGCTGCTCGCCGGCCGCATCCAGGCGCTGGGCGTCGGAGCCCACGATGACCACCTCGGCGCCTTCCTTGATGAAAAGCTTGGCGGTTTCCAGGCCGATACCGGACGTGCCGCCAGTGATGAATGCCACTTTGTTCTTGAGTTTCATGCTTGTTCTCCTGATTAAAGGCAGCCCTGGAGCTGATTTGTCATGGGACTGCTCAATGGGTGGGTCTGATGCCTGTGTTGCTTGCCCGTGATCTCTACGTGCCCGGAAGCAGTCGCTGCAGACTGGGAGACTGCTTGGAGGCTTCGTAAAGGGCGTCGGAGTTGCCGGTTTCCAGGAATTGGTTGGCTGCATCCTGCGCGGCGGTCCACGACGCCTGTGCAACGCCTGGCCCAGCGCTCAAACGACGTACGCCAAGCTTTCCGAGGGCCGAGGCGTCGGCCAGGCCAGGCCACGCCATGACGTTCAGGGGCACCGGAACGTCGCTCACGATGGCCTTGATGTCGTCGGCCTTGTGCACGCCCGGTACGAACAATCCATCTGCGCCAGCCTCGACATACAGTTTGCCGCGTCTCAGCGTTTCCTCGACCAGCTTCGAAGGCTTGGCCAGACCCTCGAGATATACATCGGTACGGACGTTGACGAAGACGTCCGTTCCGGCGGAGAAAAGGGCTTTGCGAATGGCCTCGATCTTGCCCGTCAGCAATTTCGGATTGTCGGTTCCATCCTCGATGTTGATACCGACCACGCCGACATCGGCGAGGCGCTTCACCAGCCCAGCGACTGCTTGCGGATCGTCCGAGTAACCATTCTCGATATCGACCGTCACCGGGACCTTCACGACGCGCACGATGCGCGACGCGACTCCAATCGCTTCCTCGACGGGAAGCGATCGCCCGTCGCGATAGCCGAGGGCCCAGGCAACGCCCGCACTGGTCGTGGCGACCGCAGACGCGCCCAAACTTTCGAAAAGACGTGCACTGCCGGCATCCCAGGCATTAGGAAGCCGCAGCGGCGCGGTGTTGACATGGAGCTTGCGAAATTTTGTTGCGCTTGAAGTGGACATGATTTGCTCTCCAAAAAGGGCCCGGTCGGGCAAACCCGGGAGCTAAGCGGGTTTGCGCGGCCGGACAACGGGGACACTCACTGAGTCATGTAGGTGGTTTAGCGCTCTAGCTGTTGTGACTACCCGTAGCGGTAGTCACTATCGGCGGCGTCCAGCCGCCGCCGAGTGCCCGATACACGCCGACTGCAGCTCTCGCCGCGTTGGCGCGATTCGAATCGAGCTCATCGCGGGCCGTCAGCAACTGGCTGTCCGCATTGAGCACATCGGTCAGGGTGATGGAGCCGGCGCGGTAGGCCTGCTCCGACAGGTCGCGGGACTTCACCAGCGCATCAACCTGATCCTGGATCTCGTTCACGCGCAGCTGGGTTTGGGCCAGCAGCATCAGCGAATCCTCGACATCCTCGGCTGCCTTCAGCACCGACTGGCGATACAGCGCCAGCCCCTCGGCATTGGCACCCTTGGCCTGCGCCACCTCGGCATCCACCTTGCCGAAATCGAACAACCGCCAGCGGATCGCGCCGCCACCGGTGGCTGCAAAAGACTGGGCCTGGAACACACGTCCCGGACTCAGGCTGTCGAAGCCCAGTGCCCCGGACAGCGAAAACTTCGGGTAGTAATCCGAAACGGCCGCCCCGATGAGTTCGTTGGAAGCCGCCAGCCTGCGCTCTGCGGCGATGATGTCTGGCCGGCGACGCAGCATGTCAGTTGGCTGGTTGTCGAGCGGGACAGCGGGCACCGACGGAACTTCCTTCACCTGACGCAACTCTTGAGCGTAGGTGCCGGGCTGCACGCCCATCAGCACGTCCAGGCGGTTCAGTTGCTGCTCCAGTCCGATGACCAACTCCGGCACGCTGGCACGCGCCTGCTTCAGCAGCGCGTCGGCCTGGGCGGTCTCGCGCCCGGTCCCCGCACCGGCGCTGTAGCGGTCGTTCACCAACTTCAGCAGGTGCTCGTCGTCCTGGATCTGTTGCTGCGCGACGGCCAATCGAGCCTGGTAGCCGCGAATCTGCAGATAGGTATCCGCCGCGTCAGCCGCAACCATGATGCGGGTGCCGACCTGATCCGCCTCAGCCGCCTGAGCCTCAGCGCCTGCGGCATCAGCCGTGCGCCGCAAGCCGCCGAAAAGATCGATCTCCCAACTGGCTGCCGGGCCGACGCTGTACTCATGGATTCCGCGGCTGAAGCCAGGTGAACTGGACGCAACGGTACCCAGGGGGCCGTTCAGGCTTTGCCGCGCATAGGTGGCCGAACCGTTCAGATCCACGGTGGGCAGCAGATTGGCGCCGGCGCCAGAGGCGGCCGCCCTCGCCTGTTGCACGCGGGCGATGGAGGCGGCCAGGTCCAGATTCTGGTCCAGGGCGCGCTGTACCACGGTCACCAGCATCGGATCGCTGAAGCCGGTCCACCACTGGTCGATCGACACCTGCCCGGTCTTGCCCACAACCGTGGCACTGGGCTGGTTGTGGAACGGCGCCAGGCTGCTGTCGGGCTTGCTGTAGTCGGGACCGACGGCACAGGCCGTCAGCGTGGCGCTGATCAGCAGGCTACCCAGCGCGGTCTTGGTCATCTTGAGGGTCTTGGTATTCATTACACGCTCCCAGAAGTCAGGTTGCTCTCGTCGGCGGTGCGGTTCGCGGGAAAGCCGCGAACCTTGCGAACCACGGTGTAGAACGCGGGGGTGAACAGCAGGCCGAACACGGTTACGCCAATCATTCCGGCGAACACCGCGGTGCCCAGCGATTGGCGCATCTCCGAGCCGGCACCACTGGCGATCGCAAGCGGAAACACACCGGCGATGAAGGCGAACGAGGTCATCAGAATCGGACGTAGGCGGGTCTTGGCGGAATGCACCGCCGCGTCCTCGGCCGAGGCGCCGTCGTTGTCCTGGTGCTGCTTGGCGAATTCCACGATCAGGATCGCGTTCTTCGCCGCCAATCCCAGCAAGACCACGAACCCGATCTGCGCCAGGATGTCGATCGGCATGTCACGCAGGTGCAGACCGGTGGATGACGCCAGCAGGCACATCGGTACGATCAGCAGGATCGCCAGCGGGGTCTTCCAGCTCTCGTACTGTGCGGCCAGCACCAGGAACACGAACAGCGCCGAAGCCGCGAAGATCAGCAGCGTCGGGATGCCCTGCTGCTCCTGCTGGTGGGCCAGCTCGGTCCATTCGAAGGTCACGCCGGCCGGCAGCACCTGATCGGCCAGCTCGGCCATGCGCTTCATCGCCGTGCCGGAGGCCACGCCCGGTGCCGCGGCGCCCATGATCTCGGCGGCCGGGTACAGGTTGTAGCGGGGGATGCGATACGGCGCGGTGCGATCGTGGAAGCTGGCGACGGAGCCGATCGGCACCATCTCGCCTGTGGCATTGCGAACCTTCAGCCGTCCGATGTCTTCGGCCGACTTGCGGAACTGCTGATCGCTCTGCGCGATCACCTGGTACGTGCGACCCAGATAGTTGAAGTCGTTGACGTACTGGGAGCCCATGTAAAGCTGCAAGGTGGAAAACACGTCGGTCGTGGTCAGACCCACCTTCTCGGCCTTGAGGCGGTCGATATCGGCGTAGATGCTGGGTGAGCCCGCGTTATACAACGTGAACACTGCGGCGAAGGTCGGATCTTTCTGGGCAGCGGCCACCAGGTCGTTCGTGGCCTTGGCCAGCGCCTGCGGGCCCAGTTCGCCACGATCCTCCACCATCATCTTGAAGCCGCCCGCCGAACCCAGACCCTGCACCGCCGGCGGCATCACCACCACGATGTAAGCGTCCTTGATAGCGGCATACTTCTGGCGGAGGATCTGCACCATCTTGGCGGCATTCACGCCAGGCACATGCTTGCCGTACAGCGAGGGCAGCGCGGTGAAGATGGTGCCGACGTTCGGCGCCACGGTGCCGGTGGTCACGTCGAAACCGGTGATCGGCGAGGTGTGCTCGACGCCCGGAGTGCTCAGGGCGATGTCGTTGGCCTCGCGGACCACCTTGTCGGTGCGCTCCAGGCTCGCGCCTGGCGGCAGAAAGATGATCGTCGCCAGGTAGCCGATGTCCTGTTCCGGGATGAAGCCGGTGGCCATGCGCGACATCTGGAAGCCGGTCAGGCCAATCAGGCCGGCGTAGATGATCAGCATGATGCCGGTCACCTGCACGAAGCGCTTGGTCAGCTTGCCGTAACCCGTCGACAGCCAGGCGAAGCCGGCGTTGAAGCGGTCGAAGAAGCGCTGCAGCGAACGGCCAATCAGGCCTTTCACGCTGTGGGCATGCGGCCCATCGTGCGGCTTGAGCAGCACCGCGCACAGCGCCGGGCTCAGGGTTAGCGACACGAACGCCGAGATGATCGTCGAAGCGGCGATGGTGATGGCGAACTGCTTGAAGAACAGGCCCGAAATGCCGGAGATAAAGGCCGTCGGCACAAACACCGCACAAAGCGTCAAAGCGATGGCGATCAGTGCCGTGGACACTTCATCCATGGTCTTGTGCGCCGCCTCGCGCGGCGACATACCTGCTGCCATGTTGCGCTCGACGTTCTCGACCACCACGATGGCGTCATCGACCACGATGCCGACCGCTAGTACCAGCCCGAACAGCGACAGGTTGTTGATCGAGGTGCCGGTCATCGCCAGCACGGTGAAGGCACCCACCAGAGAGATCGGGATCGCGACCACCGGGATGATGGTGGCGCGCCAGTTCTGCAGGAAGATGTAGACCACGCCCACCACCAGCAGGATGGCGATGAAGATCGTCTTGACGACCTCTTCCACCGACTGGCTGACGAAGGTCGTCGGGTCGTAGATGTTGATGTAGTCGATGCCCGGCGGGAACTTCTTCTTCAGCTCCGCCATCTTGTTCCACACCGCGTGCTCGACCTCGACGACGTTGGCACCCGGAGTGGCGATCACCCAGAACGGCGTGGAGATGCCCTTGTCGGCGTAGGCCTTGGAGCCGTAGTCCACCGAGCCCAGCTCGACGCGGCCAATGTCGCGGATGCGCGTCACTCTGCCCTGGTTGTCGGCTTTGACGATGACCTCGCCGAACTGCTCGGGCGTGGTCAGGCGGCCCAGGGCCTCGATATTGATCTGGTAAGCGGCGTCGGTTTCGACGGGCGGCTGGTTCAGCACACCGGCCGAGACCTGGGCGTTCTGCGCACGCAGGGCCGCCACGATCTCGCTGGCGCTTACGTTGTAAGCGGCGGCCTTGTCCGGGTCGATCCAGATGCGCATCGCGTACTGCCGGTCGCCAAGAATCCAGAAGTCGGCGATACCGGGCAGGCGCGCGATCTCGTCACGGACCTTGAGCATGTAGTTGGACATGAACTCCGCATCACGCGAGCCGTCCGGCGAGTAGACATGCACGCCAAGCAGCAGCGCCTGGATCGTCTTCTTCACCTGAATGCCCTGCAGCTGTACGTCCTGAGGCAGACGCGAAAGAGTGTCCTGCACACGGCTCTGGGTGAGCATCAGGGCGGTATTCGGGTCCGTGCCCACCTTGAAGATGACGGTGATGGTGATCAGGCCGTTGCCCGTGGACTGGCTGGTGATGTAGTCCATGTTCTCGACGCCGTTCACCGCCTGTTCGAGCGGCGTGGCGACGGTACGGGCAATGGTTTCGGCGGAAGCGCCAGGGTATGCGGTAGTGATCTGAATAGTGGGAGGAACGATGTTCGGGTATTGGGCCACCGGCAGACTCAGCATGGTGGCCAACCCGAATACCGCGAGAAAGATATTGATCACGGCGGCGAACCGCGGATGATCGATGAAAAAATGCGAAAGCTTCATTGTTATAGCTCCGTCAAGATGTCCCAGTTGAAAGCCCGGCTGGGTGCGTGCCCAGCCGGGTCAGTGCCCCATCGGGCTTTACTGCATGCCGACTTGCACGGCGCCAACCTTGTCGTCCGCGTAGGCGATCGTCCCGGCGTGGGGAGCGACCTTCGCGCCCGGATGCGCCGTCGGGATGCCGTCGATGACGACGCGATCGGTCGGCTGCAGGCCGGAGCGGATGACGCGCAGCCCCCCGCGCAGATCACCCACCTGTACCTGCTTCGACGAGACCGTGCCGTCCTGGTCCACGGTCAGCACGACGTGGCTGGACTGATCCGGCAGCACGGCCGCGTCAGGCACCAATAAGGTCGTCGCCGGCTTCGTCATCGACAGACGCACCCGCCCGAACCCACCCGCGGTCAACTGCAGGTCGTTGTTGGCGATGACGGCGCGGGCATGGATGGTGCCGCTGGAGCGGTCCAGCGTGTTGTCGATGAAGTCCAGCTTGCCCTCACGGCTGAAGTCGGTGGAATCGCCGGAGGAAACGGTCACCTGGTCCTGGCCGCGGGCCGTTTCATGGCTGCGCAGATAGGTGTTGTAGTCGGCTTCGCTCATGTCGAAGTCCAGGTAGATCGGGTCCAGGGACACCAGCGTGGTCAGCAGCGTGGTCGGGCTGGTCGCGGCGCGGCTGCCGGCGACGAGGTTGCCGACGGAGACCTGATGGTTGCCGATGCGGCCGGTGAACGGCGCGGTGACGCGGGTGCGGTCCAGATCGAAGCGGGCATCGCGCACCGCCGCCTGGGCGCCATCAACCGCAGCCTGGGCGGACAGCTTGTCGGCCAGGCGTTGCTCCACGTTCTCGGCCGAGCCGGCGTCGGTGGACTTCAGGGTTTCGGCGCGGGCCATCTCACGGGTAGCCAAGTTGTAACGGGCCTTGGCGGCTTCGAGCTGCGCCGCTGCCTGGGCCAGCTTGATCTGGTAAGGCTCGGCGTCAATGACGAACAGCAGGTCGCCCTTTTTGACGACGTCGCCGTCCTTGAAGTGGATCTCGGTCAGCGTGCCGCCCACCTGGGCGCGCAGTTCGACCTTCTCCACCGCGGAATACTGCCCCAGGAAGGAGAGCTGAGTATCCAGGTCACGCTGCAGCGGGGCGCTGACCCCGACTGCCGGCAGTTCTACCGGAGCGGCGCTGGCGGTGGCGCTGGTGTGCAGACCCACGACGGCGGCCAGAACCAGGCCTGCCACCGCCGCACCCGAACCGACCCATACCTTGACGTCCGACTTGGCCGGGCGGCGGGAAACAGCTGTACCGACATTCACTTCATTGACATTGGTATTCATGGCACAAACCTCACTCAGTCTTTGGTGGTCCCTGCACCGTCCCTGCGAGGGCGGCGGTGCTTGTTGATTCCTTCCTCCCCCTCATCCCCCGGCTGGCTTTGGGACCCACCGTTAGATGACGAAAGTTCACTATCTGAGGGGTAAGTTAAGACCCATCATCTATCCTGTCAAGTGTTAGATGACGGCTTTACACTAAACCGTTGTTATGTTAATACTTATCATCTATCCGGCTATGCGCCCCGGATGATTTGCAGGCGCAGATGCAGGCCGAGGCGATGGAAAGAGCCATCGATCGGCAAGGAGAACGAAGATGAAGAAGTCAAAAGCCGAAACAGCGCAGACGCGTAAGCGGATCGTCGATGTGGCATCCCAGGCGTTTCGGGGCCACGGCATCGACGCCACCGGCGTGGCCGAGATCATGTCCGAGGTGGGATTGACCCACGGTGGGTTCTATCGCCACTTCGAGTCGAAGGAGCAGCTGGTGTTCGAGGCGATCGCCAAGAGCCTGGATGATTTGGTCGTTGCCTCGCAGGACGCCGCCGAGCAGGGTGTGGAAGCGATCGTGAAGCACTTCCAGAACTACGTGTCGCCGGCGTATCGCGACGATATCGAGCACGGCTGCCCGTTGGCCGCGAACGGCAGCGAGCTGGTGCGCGCCGACGATGCAACGCGCCGCAGCGCAACCGAAGCCTTTCAGAAGATCTTTGGAAGCCTGGCGCCGTATATCCGCCGGCAGAAGGGCGAGGACGGGAACGACGCGGCCATGAATGTGCTGACCAACATGATCGGCGCGTTGACGATGTCGCGGGTGGTCGACGATCCTGAGTTGTCCGAGCGGATCTTGCGTGTGACCCGGGACCGCATCGCCAAGATGGTCAACCTTCCTGCCTCGAAGGCGTCGGCTGCAGCGGCGATGGCTTGATGTCCGTGATGGGCGACGCGAGCGCAGGACTGCACTCGCTTGGTTCGGCGCAGAGCAGTGTTGCGCCGTGATGCGGCGCTCCAGGAGAAACCGGATGTATTACCTGCTCGTTTCGCAGTGCATTGACAACTTCAAGCAGATGGCGGTTTGGCTCGACAAGGCCGAACAGCACGCCGCAGCCAGGAAGCTCGATGTCAACATTTTCATGGACGGCCGGCTGGCGCCGGACATGCGGCCGTTCACCTACCAGGTGCAAAGCGCCTCGGACTACGTCAAGGCCGCAGCCGGGTGGCTGACCGGGCAGCGGCCGCCGAAGTACGAGGACAACGAAAAGACCATCGACGAACTGCGCGAGCGCATTCGCAAGACGGTGACCTTCGCCGAGAGCGTTCCGAAAGAAGCCTATGCCGATGCGGCTGACCGCTATCTCACCTTGCCCTGGAAGCAGGGCAAGGTCATGCGAGCCTCCGATTATCTGAAGCAAATCACCATCCCGAACGTGTTTTTCCATGCCGCCATGGGCTACGCGATCCTCCGCCACAACGGCGTGGATCTCGGAAAAATGGATTTTCTCGGACAACTGGATTTCATCGATTCGCCACGCGCTTGAAGCTGGGGCACAGTCGAACCCTGCCTGGGCGGATCTGCAGTGACAGCAGCAAAGCGGCACACAGAAGTATCAGCGCATGCGGCTTTTCCGAAATAAATAGATGCACGCGAATCAAAAGACCTTCACTACTGGCGAAACAAAGGAGCTCACCATGTCACGCTTCAAACAGGATGTTTATCTCGCGGCCGGCTTGCGTACCCCCTTCGGCCGCGGTGGCGGCGCGCTCGCGCACTACGATGCGCTGACTTTGTCGGTGCCGGTGGTGCAGGCCATGGCCAAGCAGATCGCCAACCAGCGGCCTGACCTGCTGCTGTGGGGCACCGTAATTCCGAACCTGGGTTGGAGCAACCTGGCCCGAGAGATCTGGCTGGATGCCAAGCTCGATCCGACCGTGCCGGCCTACTCGGTGGTGCTGGCTTGCTCGACCAGCATGACGGCCGCCTTCGCCGCCGCCGGCATGATCGGGCCGGATGTCGATGTGGCCCTGGTGGGCGGCGCCGAGACGATGAGCCGTGGGCCGATCGGCCTGACCGCTGCGGCGCAGGATCATCTGCGCAGCCTCTTCGCCAAGAACCCGGCGGAGGCGCTGGCGGCGCTGAGTCAGCTGAAACCAACCGACTTCGTTCTGCCAGTGAAGGGCTTCGCCAATCGGATCACCGGCATGACCATGGGCGAGCACATGGAGATCACCGCCAAGGACTGGAACATCACGCGCGAGGCGCAGGATGAGTGGGCGTACCACACCCACAAGCGCGCTGCGGCGGGCTGGGAGAGCGGGTTCTTCTCCGATCTGGTGATCCAGCTGCCCGAATTGGCGAAGGACGCCAACGTGCGTGGCGACACGACGCTCGAGAAGCTGGCTTCCCTGCAACCGGTCTTCGACAAGAAGAGCGGCAAAGGCACCTTGACTGCTGGTAATTCCACGCCGATCACCGACGGCGCCGCCGGTCTGTGGGTCGCTTCGACGCAGGGCCTGAAGCGTCTGGACAGCAGCATCCCAACGGCGAAGCTGCTGGACTACGAGGTGGCGGCGGTTGACTGGAAGGCGGATGGGCTGCTGATGGCCCCGCCCTTCGCTATCCCACGCCTGCTGGATCGCCACGGGCTGAAGTACGAAGACATCGCCCTGTGGGAGATCCACGAGGCTTTCACTTCGCAGGTGCTGGCGAACATCGCAGCGCTGGAGAACCCGAGCTGGATCGCCGAGCGCGTCGGCATCAAGCGCGACTTCGGCCGTTTCCCGCGTGAGCGCGTCAACCCCAACGGCGGCTCAGTAGCGATCGGCCATCCGTTCGGTGCCACGGGTGCGCGCGATCTGAGCCAGGCGATCAAGGAACTGGCGGTGATGCCCAAGGGCTCCAAGGCCATCGTCAGTGTCTGCGCCGATGGCGGCCACGGTACCGTGGCGCTGCTTGAGAATAGCTAGGCTATCTGGAGAGGCGGCCAGGGTCCAGAACCTAGAGAATCTACAGCGTTTCATGATCTTAGGGAGAAGTGCCCTGGCCGTCAGTATGCGGTCGTTTTAGATTTCGTTGAGTTGAAAATTCGATCGTCCGTGCTTTGGGCCTGCATTGCAGACATGAATTTGGAACACCGAAAGCAGACGTACGCCGCCGACCGGAATGGGCTGACTCGAGACGGCCGCTTTTAGGAAATGGGGCCATGTCTACTGTGCGGCCCAAAGCGGTCGCACGCATTCGCTCCGCGGAAGGAAAGATCGATAAAATGCTGCCTTCGCCCGAAGGCAATATCGATGAATAAGACCATCCCGGCGTTGCTGTTCCTGCTTAGCCTGTGCGGTTGCGCGGATACCTCCCGGGCGCCACAGGCGGACATTGGCAAGTCCAACGGGTACGTCTACGCCAATTTCCCGCAGCGGCAAGTCGGCCGGATCACGCTAAAGCAGGTGAACGGCGAGGCCACCGGCTACCTCAAGCTGGACTGGTCTTCCGAGATCACCACGAGCGGCGTGTGGTTGCCGCAGGGCACCTACCGGCTCGACGGTTGGGAGGGCTCCGACGGTGACGCCTATCCGCTGGTCAAGGTGGTGGCCGGCCGCGTCACCGACCTCGGCAGCATCCTATCCATCTCCGTCGGCAACTACCAGACAGTGACTCTGCCGGTGCATCACCCCGAGGCGGACAAGGCGATCGAGGGCGCGCTGGTCTCGTTGCGGCCGTCTCTGGTCTCGCAGCAGCCCATCGAATGGGATCCGAAAGTCGTGCCCCTGCCATGGACCCAGGGCGGCCCGGCGCATTCGAACCTCGGGCTGGTAGGGGACATCGTCAACGGCGTTGTCTGGGAGGCCAACCGGCCTTCCATGGAAAAGCAGCTGCGTAATGCGCACCAGATCGACGAGTTCTTCCACTTGGCCAAGCTCGCCACGCCGCCGCAATACCGCAAGCCCGCCGCCGGCGCCATGGACGCGCTCTACTATGGCGGCGGCCTGGGTCAGATCCGCGTGCGCCGTGCCAATGGTACCTGGGACGCGATCGACACCGGCACGCTGAGTCGGATCTCGGCGGTGCGTATCGCCGGCGGCGCCTGGTACGCCGGAGCGGAGAATGGCGTGGTGCGGCAGAGTCTGGACCAGGGCCGCACCTGGCGCATCGTCGCCTCCGTCGCCGGGAACGAACCGGTCCTCGACGTGGAGTCATCCAACGGCCGGCTCATCCTCGTCACCGAGCACCTCACGCACGCGTCGAATGTCATCGTCGCCGACCGGCTAAAGCTCTACACCGCGCCGGGCAACGCCGCCGCCGCCGCGCTACTCCGCGAAATCCCGCTCGACGGGCTGCCGTGGCCGCCGTCGCTGTCGTACGCCGCGCAGTCCTTCGGCAATAGGCTCTACATCGGCGCGTCCCACGATCTCTACGTGCTCGACCTGGCCACGCTGGCTTGGGCCAAGTTGGTGCCGCCTATCGCCGTCACCAACTTCTTCGTCGCGCCCTCATCGGGCCTGATTACCGCATACCACGTCGGTACGTTCTCCTCCGACCTTGCCATCTCCACCGACGAGGGCGTCACTTGGCAGCGGCATGCTGCGCTGCCGTCCGGGCATGCCGACGTATTCTTTGCCAGCCTGACGGATGGCCGGGCCGTCCTGTGGAACGCCGCAGCGGGCAGCTCCTCACTGCAGTCGATGAAGTACAACGCGACAGCCGACCAATGGACGACCGATGGAGAACCGGTGAAGGGATGCGGCACCGTGCTGCACGATCCGGACTTCAGGCGCCTGGGCTGCGTTACTTCAGCCGGCACCATCCTGAGTTACGACGGTTCAAGGTGGGTTGGAGAGTTTTCAGTTGAGTGAAAGCCTGGGAAATGTCTCAGCTGGTGCCTCCCGAATTTTGTGTGCCAAGGCGGCTTCGTGCCAACTCTGGACACTCGCCCGCGAGATCTCGCAGACGAAAAGCAGACATTCACCCGTTGCCTGGCTATTTCTCAGTTGAAAACCACGAACCCCAACCGCACCCAGATACCCAGCAACACGAACTGCCCGACCATGAAGGCTGGGGTTCTTATCCACAAACGATTAACGAAAATGTGGATAAAGGCGTGCATCCATCGCAACGCCACATATGCCCAGCACAGCTTGGGCATCCATGAATCCCGTAGTCCAACAGCAATGATCATCGCCACCACAGTGTAGAACAGCACCGGGAACTCAAACAGATTGGTGAGTTGCCGCGTCGGCCGCATCACGGCTACCGAAGCGCCAGTCCCGTCCCAGTCTTCGTAATAAGCCACGGACTTACGCTTGGAGAGCAGATCAACAAATCGGGTAATAAGGATGCTCAAGGCGATCAGGAATGAAAGCGCTACCATGGCCAATACAGGAGGAAGGTAGACTTGGGCAGCGCTCATCGCTGTGCCCCGCTCACGCTTCGACCGGCACCGAATGCTCGCGCAATCTTAGGGACGCTGCCGGCCATGTCTTCCCGACCAAGCTTGCTATCGAGAAACCGGATCATTTCCTCTGTCGCAGCATCGAACAGCTTTCCGAAGTAAATCTCAAAGTGCGACGAGTCGAACGACACCGCTCGCCCGTCCTGGGCCAGAGCCGCGGCCTTGTGAGCCAGCTTGGCCGGACAAATTTCGTCGCGTTCGCAAACAATCATGAGCAGAGGCGGCTTGATCTGGCGCGCGCGCCTGATCGGTCTATAAAGCGGTAGCGTCAACATCAGCCGAGCCGCAATGAGATTGCGCCACGGAGACGGACCATCCAGCATTGATTCGTAAGCGGCCTCAGCGCCCAACTTGGTCATCATGGCAGCCTCACCTGGGGCGCCCGCCAGTTTGATGTAGTGGGGCGACAAGCCGACCAGGGCGCGCAACTGATCAACAATGCCGGCCGATACCCATTGAACAACCTGCTTCAGGGGGGTGCGCAATGCCACCGCCAGGCAGTCCGAAACCGTGCACTGCGACATGATCGCTGCCAGATCAGGTCGTCGCGCTCCAATGGCCAGTGCATGGCCACCGCCGAACGATGTGCCAAACAGGGCAATGCGCCTGGCATCGACCTCCGGCCTTTGGGCCACGGCGTCGATTGCAGCACTGATGTCATCCAGCTGCCTGCCGATCGAGCACAGGTAGCGAGGCACACCACCGCTTGCCCCCCAATGGCGGTAATCGAAACTCAGCATCGCGTAACCTGCCGCAGCAAACCGTTCCGCATAGGCGGAGAGGCGCACCTGTCGGATTGCGCCGATTCCGTGCGCCACGACAATGCAGGGGTGCGGAGCCTCCCCTTCTGGAAGGTACAACCAGCCCTCGCATTGATCGTGGCCGGATTTGAAAGTGATGTCGAGACGCTTCATGGACTTTGATTTCTGGCTGGTCAGGTCTAACCTATAATGCGAGGAATATCTCAGTTTTGGCACTCGCATTTTGGAAGAGAACGCAGATGCCGGCGAAAACCACCCGTCTTTCACCGAGAAAGGAGCCCGTCCAGGCTCGATCGAGGTTGACAGTCAAGGCCATTCTGGAAGCAACGGCTCAGGTTTTAGTGGCTTCCGGATACCAGAGCACGACGACTGATGCGGTCGCAAAACGTGCCGGCGTGAGCATCGGAACGCTATATCAATACTTCCCCAACAAAGAATCGCTCGTCGCCGCCTTGATCCGGGACCACGTCGAGTTGATTTTGAGCACCGTGGGAGCTGCGCTTGAGGTTCACGCCGATGCGCCGATGGAAATAGCCCTCCGCGCCATCATCCACGCTGGCGTCGAGGCCCACCGGATCGATCCAGCCTTGCACAAAGTTCTGTTCGAGCAGGTGCCCCGAGACAAGCTTCTAGGCAAAGCCCTGGACGCGAGCAGCAAGCTCCAGGGCATGATCGAGGAGTTCTTGCGACGCAGGGCGCCCGGCTTATCCGCTTCCCGCGCAAGGATGATCGCGCTGGTCCTGGAAACCAGCGTCGAAGCCTTGACCCATCGGGCGGTGGTCGAGGCGCCTGATTGGCTTCGGTCCGGGGAGATCGAGAAGGAGACCGTGAAACTGTTGCAACCCTATCTGTCTGCTGCCTTGGGATGAGGATTGGCGGTCAGCCACTTTTCGGCTAGGGCTTTTCCAGCACCAACAGAAGTGGCCGCACCAGACCCGTCAAAAGCTCCCGCTCCGGTCGGGTGCGGGCCAGCACCCGAAGGCCCAGGATCGCCGCGAGGAATAGTCGCGCCAAGTCCGCCGCGGACTGCTTGGTCGAAATGCTTCCATCGGCCTGGCCTGCCTTGATGCAGTCGCGCACGTATTTTTCGATCCGGACAAACACCCCTTTGACGACCTCCCGGAACTCGTCGTCGTGTGGGGCGACCTCAAGTGATGTATTCACCACCAGGCAGCCTTTGTGCTGTGGGTCGTTCAAGAGCTCGGCGACAGTGGCATCGAAAAACGCCTTGATGGCGACCTTCGGTGGTTTTCCGCCCTCGAATGCATCGGCACAGCTCTGAAGCGCCGCCTTGGCGTATCGATCGAGCACCACGCGATAAAGCGTCCGCTTGTCGCCGAAAGCGTTGTACAGGCTGGCTCCGGTAAGGCCCATCTGATCGGCGACATCCCGCACGGATGTGGCTTCGTAGCCGTTCATCCAGAACCGCTCTGTGGCCGCGTCGAGGACGACCTGCTCGTCGAATTCCCGAGGGCGTGGCATTCGTGACTGCTCCAAATCTGAAAGCTGTTGATTTATAGTATTGCATTTTAGAACGTTTGTTCTAATATATCTCGCGCCCCGACAAATACGCGGGGAGACGTTCGCAACATTCCTAGAGCCAAGAGGAGCAGAACCCATGAGTCTCGAAACCCAGCGCAAGAGCCTGATTCCGTTCCCCGCCGAATTCCAAATCCGCAAGGTCGAAACCAATGGCGCCATCATCCACGTCAGGCATGGCGGCCATGGTCCGGCCGTCGTCCTGCTTCACGGTTTCGGCACCACCGGTGATCAATGGGGGCCTCTTGCCTCGGCGCTGGTCTGGGATCACACGGTTATCGTTCCGGACCTGCGGGGTCTGGGCCTTTCATCCAAGCCGGATGGGGGTTACGACAAGAAGACGCAGGCGGGAGACGTGGCGGGTGTGATGGATGCCTTGGGCGTGCAGCAAGCCGATTTCGTGACCCACGACCTCGGCAACATGGTTGGATACGCCTTTGCCTCCCAGAACCCTGAGCGGGTCCGCCGTTTCGTACCGATTGATGCGCCTTTGCCGGGGGTGGGTCCATGGGATGAAGTGCTCAAGGAGCCCTCGATGTGGCATTTCGGCTTCCGCGGTCCCGACATGGAGCGCCTCGTCGATGGCCGCGAGCGAATCTACCTCGATCGCTTCTGGAACGAGTTCTCGATCGACCCGAAGTGTTTCGACGAAGAAGCCCGGCGGCACTACGCAGCCCTCTATGCCCAGCCTAGTGCAATGCGCGCGGGCTTTGCCCAGTTTGCGGCCTTTGCCCAAGATGCCGCCGACAGCAAAACCTATCTCGCAAAGGGCAAGCTCGCGATGCCGGTGCTGGCGATCGGCGCTCAGGCGACATTCGGGGCGATGATGGCGGCGGTAATGCGCTTCGCCGCAACCGATGTACGGGAGGAGATTCTTCCCGATTCCGGTCACTGGATCATGGAGGAAAACCCGTCAGCGGTGATCAAGCTTGTCAGTGCTTTTCTGAAGTAATGAACGTTCATCGTTCGTAGAACTAAGGAGCAATGACATGACTTGCGATCCTTATTCCGCTCTCAAGAGCGCACGGCAAAAAGAATGGGCACGGGGTTCTGAACGGGATTTCACAACGCCAACCGCCTTACGACTCATCGAATATGTTGGCGTTCGGATGAGGGAGGATCTGCTAGATGTAGGATGTGGATCGGGCGCGGTTGCTATTGCCGCTCAACGGGCGGGCGCCCGTGTGTGCGGACTGGAATCGTCGATAGCGCAGCTTGAGGTAGCGCGATGGAGGGCCGCTACGATTGGTGCCACTATTGATTTTCGGAAAGGAAGCGCCGAAGCGCTCCCTTTTGGAGGCGATTATTTCGATGTAGTCATCAGCGAGCTTGGCCAAATGTTCGCGCCGCACCCAGGCGTTGTCGTGCGGGAGATGGTGCGAGTGCTCAAGCCGGGTGGGCGCATTGCATTTTCAGCATGGCCGCAGGAGGCCCTTATGGGACAGATTCTTGCACTCGCAGATCGACATCTGCCGCATCAGGAAAGCCTAGGCTCGTATTTTGCGTGGGGAAGCCCTCAGGAGGTTCGTGATCGTCTGGCCGGTACCGTAGTCAACGTCGAGTTTGAACCCGACGAAATATCGATTCTGACTCCATCTCTTCAACACTACTGCTCCAATATCGAATTCACGATGGAACCGGTCAAGAAGGTGGTATTGACGCTTGCACACGATCCGGTGCGCCTGGCCCAGTTTCGACGCCAGTTAGAGACAGTAGTGGCAAATTGGCATTCGCAGAACCGGGTACGTCTGTCGTATACGCTGGCGCGTGGGATAAAACGGTAGCAGGCTCTGACTACAACTCAGCGGCATTGGCGGTTCGTCCATAAGATCAAATACCCGCTGCACTGCTCCAGACCGGACACTCGCGACTGACCACTTTGGGCTGTCTGCTGCCAAAAGTCTCGCAGAGGGCGACATCCGCTTCGAGCCTTGATTGGCGTCGGCAAGTAAGAGGCCGATTGCCTCCCCGGAGCTGAATGTTTGCAATTAAGGCGCCCTACCTCCTACTGCTGATGTCTGCAGGGGCAATAATGGCTCGTCAGCCCAAGTCCGGGGGTATCGCGATGTCCCTGCCAAACATTTTGTCCGCGGCCCCGCAAATCATTCTGTTCGATTGGCACGCGACGCTGGTCGACACCATGGACGCCATGTATTACGCGCTAGACGAGGTCATTCCTCAGCTTGTGCGCCTTAACTTGATCGACCGACTTGTTCCGGAGGGCCAGTCCAAGACACCGGAGGACGCCAGGCTGGTGCGCTATGCGCGAGAGCACAAGCGTTTGCACCCGAAGATCAAGGCGGAGCGCAAGATTTCCCGCACGGACATCTTCGAGGTGCTGTTTGGCCCGGACGAGGAGGCCAAGACGATCGCGCATCGCGAGTTCGACCAGCAATACGCGCGCTTCTTTGGCCCGGTGAAACCGCTTGAGACGGACGGTCGTACCCGGTTGATTGAGCTCAAGGCGATGGGGCTGCGTTTGGGCGTTCTGTCCAATCGTAGCCGCCAGTTCATGGCGCACGAAATTTACACGGTGGACGGCACCGGCTGGCACGAGTTGTTCGACACAATGGTATGTGGCGACGATGTCCTGCGCCGCAAGCCGCACCCGGACCTGGTCTTGAAGGCGCTGTCCAATCTGGGCGCGCCACCCGACGGGCGCTGCTGGTATGTCGGCGACAGCACCACGGACATTGTTGCCGCCAAGGAGGCCGGTGTCACGGCGGTGTTCTACAACGGAGCAGGGTGGGATGCAGCGTGGCTGCACAAGATCTTTCCGCGCACCCAGCGCCATCCACATGCGCCCGACCTTGTAGCGAAGAATCTGGCTGAATTGGTCGATATGGCAAAGCGCGCGATAGCCGCCTTGCCCCCTGAAACATTGTAGGCCCTCGCTAAACGTGATGAGCCGACGCCCCGTCCTGCTCGGTCGCCGGATAGTAGAACTGTGTGAGCGGCATGAAAGCTGCCGCTCGTGGAGGGCAGCTTCGGGCTGACACCGAGGCGGCCAGCCGGACGAGAATGCTTGGCAGACGCCGGCGGATTCGGCTGCAGATTGGCCAAGCGCCTGCGGTAGAGAGGGGGAACGGCTCATGACATTCTGTCCCGTTGCTTTGGCGGTCGGCTGCGTCAAGTGCCCCGCGTTCAAGATTTGTCCGGCCAAGGGCGTGATCGGCGACTATCGGAAGGCGGCGCCGCCGCCGGATGAGAAGAAAGCGCCCTAGCGACCCGGGCGCCGCCTGGCGCGGATCGCCGGCAGCACGGCGGGGTTCAGGCACCAGCCGTCATCGCCGCGGATGCCGGGGTCCGGCATCACCACCCGGCGATGCGCGGCGAGAGTTTGGTAGATCTCAGCCGCGTCCTGTTCCGAGGTGCGGGCCCGCCCTCCGCAAATCCGGCGGTGGTAGTTGCGGGGCGTGAAACGCTCCAGGCCAAAAGTGTCGAAGATGCGGCGAGCGAACACCAGATCCTCGGGTGCCAGCGGCATGGCTTCGGCGGCAGAAGCCGAATCGGGCATCGATAGGACTCAAGTTGCAGGTGGACTGGGCGCTTTGTAAGCCAAATCCATGCCAGCGCCGGGGCGCAGGACGTTGTGCGGTAATGACAAGGGGATGAATGGTTCACGCAGCTCGGTCCGCCGGTCAGCTCTGATCCGGTACCCGTCGTAACGGACCGCACTCGGCGACTCACCGGGCGGCTCGGTTCGAGTCAATCGACTCCAGCACGTGATCGATTTCCTGGTCGCTCAATGGCGGCCCGGCGGCCGGCATTCGTGGCGGCTCGACTGTGGTGTTGCGTAGGTGTGGCCGCCCCACTTCCGGCCGAAGCAGTCGGACAAATGCCCGCTCCCGGTAGTACCGAATCTTGTCCACCTTGATCGGCGGCGCTGCCTCGACCAGCAGCAGCGCCTTGCGCCGGTCCAGCTCGCGGATTTCATGCGGCAGCAGTAGCTCGCGCCGGGTCTGTGATTCCGAGACATGCCCCTGCCACGGATCGTTGACATGGCGGGATCTGGTCCGCGTGGTGATGGTGCGAAAGCCCAGCTCCTCCGACAGGTATTTGGCCGTCTTGAGGCTGTTCTGGGCGTAGGCGATACGGATATTGGCGGTGGACAGGAAAGTCTCGGTGACGGCTTGACCGTATACCTCCTCCAGTTGGGACAAATCCTGTATCACCGGGGCAAGGATGATGTTGTACCCAGCGAAGTAGGCAATGCCTTTCTCGACGTTCTCCAGCCGTCCCAGCGCCGTGAACTCGTCCAGCAACGCCAGGACCTGGTGCGGCTCATCCCTCCCCGGCAGCCGCCCGAGCAATCCGTCGAAGGTCTGCTGCACGAAGATATTGAGCAACGGCGACAGCCGCGCGATGTCACGCGGCACTACGCCGAGGTAGATGGTCATAGGCCGGCGCCGCAATTCCCTGGGGTCGAATTCCGTAGTGGACGTGGCACGGTCCACCAGCGGGTTGGCGAATAGGGACAGCGAGGCCTTCAGCGTCGAAAGCACGCCCGATTGCTCCTTGAACGCCTTGCCCAGGAACCCGTTGAACTGCATCACCGCCACCGGATCGAGCCGGCCATCGTATTCCTTCATCGCCCAAGTGAGATAGTCGGCGAAGTTGGGCACCGACAGCACCATCCGGTACACCGCTCCCAGCGAGGCTTGCCGGTTCACATCCAGCAAGAACAGAATCAGACCGTCGAGCAGCACCCTCGCCTCGTTGCTCCACATCGGATCGGCTCGCGGCGGCGTCACGATCAGCTTGGCGGTGATCGCCTGCACATCATTGACCCGCAGGCGCCGATCCTTCGATACGAAGTCCAGCGGGTTGTAGGCATGGGTGCGCCCTTCGGCATCGAGTGGCGCAAACAGCACGATTTGCTGGCCCATCGCTGACCGGGCGCCTGAAGTCGTCTCGTAGTTCTCCAGCTTGAGATCGTTGACGATGGCTGAATCGCGCCAAGTCAGCAGATTTGGAATGACGAAGCCCACGCCCTTGCCCGAACGCGGCGGCGCGAACAACAGCAAGCCGAGCTGGCCTTGCGCTCGCAACAGACGGCCGCGCAACCGGCCGAGAATCACACCTTCCCTGGCGCGCAGACCCGCGGCGCGGACTTCCGCCTCATCAGCGAAGTGCGCGTTGCCGAAGTAAGCCGGCCTGCCCGCCAGAGCCGGAATGATCGCAAACAAGGCCGCTAGCACCACCGGAACTACAGCGGCCACATGCAGCAGCTTCCGGTAGTGCGGGTCGGGCGCAAAGCGATGCCACATGCCGACGAATTCGAAGTAGCCCGGCACGTAATGCCTGGCGCCGACAAACGAAGCGAACAGCATTCCAGCCAGCCAGGGACCGGCCGCCAGGAACAGCACCGGCGGCACCAGATCTTTCCAGGAATAGCGCAATGAAGGTTCCGACTAACGCGGTGGCAGTTCGACCGCGGGCAACCGGTCGATCAGGTCGCGCAGAAATTCCGCCATGCTCCGCCGAGCCAGCGCCGCATGCACGCGCATCTTGTCGTGCCGCGCGCTATCCAGCGGCACTGTGAACTTCACCAGCAGTTCGGTGCTACGTGCCTCTGCACCATTGACGAAGCGGTTGGCGGTCGCCGTTTCCGCCGGCGGAGCGGCACTAGGCAGGGTCGCGCTGTGCAACTGGAACTTGGATTGCACCATTGCTGATCTCCTTGATGAGTTGGCGCACCTCGAAGTGCGCTGTCTCGTTGTCCATCTCCAGAACGCTGCGTCCGGAAAGCAATGCGTCGCGGTAAACCTTGCGTTCGCGGATCAAGGTTTCGGCCAGCACGAAGTCCGGCAGGGCTTCGAGCATGCTTGCCGCGTCGCGAGCTTCACTGACCAGGTAGTGCGTCGGCGCCATGCTCAATACGAGTCCAGCGAGCGGAGCACCGTTCTCGCGCAGCGAGCGCGCGAGCTGCAGTAGCTCGGCCAGATGGGGCACGGTTTCCAGGTCCGCCTGCGACGGCCGCAGCGGAAACAGGGCCAGATCCGCTACCAGCAGCGCGGAGCGCAGCTCCCGGCTGTCGCGCCCGCCGGCGTCAACAACCACATCCTGATAGCGCGAACCCAGCTCGCGCACCACCGCCTTGAGGTCATCGCGCTTCTCGGTACAGGGCACGGCCGGGACGATTTCGGATGCTGCCCGCCGTTCGGCCCATTTGGCCGAAGTGCGCTGGCCATCCGCGTCCAGCAACAAGGCGTCGCGGCCGGCCAGCCGCAGGGCGACGACCAAGTTGGTTGCCAGGGTCGATTTGCCGCTGCCGCCTTTTTCACCGCCAATGAGGATGCGCACGGTCAGAACCCTGTCGGCACAGTGCCGGCCGCGACCAGCCCGTTTCGGCAAACGCTTTTGGCTTTTGGGCTGTTGTGCACAAGGAAGGGGGCGCAGCGATTTATCCACAGCAGAACGCTGGACGGGGCCCTTCTTAAAAAGCTCTTTTTCTTTATTCTTTCTTGTCTGCACGTGGTGCCTGTTAATTGTTTGATTAACCGGCACCTAGTGCACGCTAAAGGGGCAATTACCGGCAGGTGGTGCATGTCATTTCCCTCCTTGTGGATAAAAGCGGACCCCACGCTGTGGATAGTTTTGCGAGTGCGCGGAGTCCCTAGCAGGCGACGTCGCCGGGGTACCGTTCGTCGGATGGACGAACTGGTTCTGGATGAGCTGCAAATTGACCTGCAGGTTCTCGATCAGGACCAGATGCCGATCCGACAGGCCACCCGCCGACCCCGCCGTGCGCTGCAGCTCGTCCAGCACGGCCTGGCGGATTTCCCGGAGATGGCCCTGCCAATCGCGGCGGATGAATTCCCAGTCGGCGATCGCCACTGTGTTGTTGCCGTGGTCCTTGATCGTCAGCCGCTCGACGATCTGGTAAGCGCTGCTGCGGTCGCGTCCACCCTTGCGCAGGCGCCGGATTAAACCCTTGCCGACCAGCCGGCCTACGCTGGTCGCGGCCTGACGCACTGACATGCCGGTTTCCTTGGCAACCGTCTCTATGGTGGTCTGGGCGATTCCAGTGTTGAAGTCGGCGTAGGACTTCAAGGTGAGGTACACCATCATCGTGTGCGGCTGAAGGTCGGCCGCCGCGCCGCTGCGCAGCATCTCGCATAGAACCGGAAACCAGGCGATGTCGGCTTTGAACAAGTCGCCCTGAACCAAGGCGCGCGGTAGCTGCTCGGGGGTCACGCGCAGCTTGGCCGAGGCCGCTTACGGCGCCGGCAGCGGTACGGCCGTTGTTTGATCCGGTAGAGCGAGTGCGGCGGCAGTTCGAGGACGAGGGGCATCTCTGGGGTACCGGCGCCTTACGACCGCCGGTATTGACGGTGATAGAGGCATACATCTACGTATAAACCCGGGTTGGCGCAAGTAGATAAATTTACAAGAATCCGGGTTTATATATGCTCATATAGAAGTGACTTATATATTCTCAATCATCGTTCTCACCCTTCCAATTTCAATCACCATCCTTCGTCTTTTAAGCTACGCAAAAGGCATTTGCACCGGTCAGATATCAAGCGTCGTTCCTACAAAACTATTTGCATGTACATGGGGCTTTACAAGTCATAAATACCATTATAAATTCATCAGTACACAGCAATCCTTGAATGTTGGCTGATCTTTGCGATATTCCTTGTCCCTCCAATGAGAGGTCAGGACGGGACAGGGATGGCACGAAGCAGATCTTCGGCAGCGGGAAAGCGGGGCGGGCCCTGACATGGCTCGCGGCCCTTCGCGGCAGCAACTCAAGATGCTGCCTTCAGTCGGCCGGCCCGATCCCGCATTCGCGCATCTGCTGCTGCCGCTGATCGAGTCCCGCATCAAGGCACTCCAGGAGCAGAAGTGCCATGAAACACGCCGTTCTGTATCTCCGGTCCAGCAAGGACCAAAAAGACGTCTCGATCCAAAGCCAGCGGCATGAGCTGACTGCGCTGGCGGCGCAGCGCGGCCTGACCCTTGTCGGGGAATACTCGGACGCGGTCGAATCAGGCAAGGATTGGGACCGCCCCGGCTTCCAAAAACTCATCAAGGCGATCCGCAACCGCTCGCGCGGCTGGACCGCGGTGCTGACCAAGGACACCAGCCGCATCGCGCGACGGCGCAACCTGGCCCTGATCTTCGAAGAGGTCGAGTGCTTCAACAACGACGTTGAAGTGATCTACGCCAACCTTCCGGACAACGGCGACCCCACGACGATGATGATCGTCCGGGCCGTCATGCAGGCGTTCGACGAGTGGCACAGCCTGACCAGCCGCGATAAGGGCCTCGCCGGCATGGCCGAGAACGTCCGCCAGGGCTACCGGGCCGCCGGGCACGCACCCTACGGCTACCGCCTGCGCAAGGTGGATATTGGGCTGGTGCGCGATGGCGCACCGGTGACCAAGTCCGTGCTGGAGCCAGCGTTGGAATCTTCAAAGGTCCAGAAGTTTCTGGATCTGCGGGCGACCAACCTGCCCCGCATGCAGGCGGCGCACGCGGCCGGACTCGAACTCAGTTCCTCCACCCTGGTGGGCATCGAGTGGAACGCCCTTACTTACGCCGGCTGCACCACCTTCGGCGTGTTCCAAGAGCGTACCAGCACCGGCGGCTATAAGGGCCAGCGCAAGCGCCGCCCGCGCTCCGAGTGGGTGATCCAATCGGACACCCACCCCGCGCTCATTACACGCCAACAGGCCGAGGCGATCCTGAACCTGCTAGAGCATAGCGACCACGCCAAGGCGGTGTCCCAGGGCAAGGCCGGCGTATCCCGCTACCTGCTGTCCGGTCTGCTGATGACGCCCAACGGCATCACTTGGGAGGGCAATAAAGGTGCGCACTACTTCGCCGAGCGGCCGGACGGCAGCAAGCGCTATGTACCCCTCCAAACGGTCGAACAGCCCATCCTGGATCGGATCACGTCCGACCTGCCCAGCGAGCCGTTCGCGCAGGCTCTGATCCGCGAGACGGCCAGCAAGGGACCGGACTACAGCGCCCAGCTCAAGGAACTACACCGGCGCATCGCGGAGATCGCCGTGATGATCGACAAGGCGGCCAGCCTGGCGCTGGGCATGGAGGACCCTGGGCCATTCCAGCGCAAGATCGAGGCCCTGGAGCGGGAGCGGAAGGAATTGGTGGAGCAGCAACAGGATCTGCGCGAGCAGGAAGACCTGGGCAAGGCCGTTCGTTCAATCAGCGTGGCAGAAATGCGCCATATCCTGTCCGACCTGGCTGAAAGTATGCGGGATGCCAAGCCCGAGGCGCTCAAGGTGACGCTGCGCAGCTTCGTAAAGGAGATCGTGCTCGATCCAGCTTCCCTGGAATGCCGAATCGAGTACGCGGTCTCGGCCACTAATACCGGGATAAACCCGGTAAGCATGGCGCTCCTACCGGGATTCGAACCCGGGTTTAAGCCTTGAGAGGGCTCCGTCCTAGGCCTCTAGACGATAGGAGCGTTGCAAGGCGCGCATTATAGGGGAGGCTGCGGCGCGACACAAAAACAGCGTGGGCTGCGGCTGGCCGGGCGGCGCCTCAGCGGAACATCAGCACCATCAGGTCCGCCGTCAGGGCCGGGGCGGCCCCGCCCTCCACTTCCAGTTCCACCGCCGCGGTAACCAGGCTCTGGGTTTCGTTGAGCGGCGCAACCCCGGCGATGCCCGCGCGGGCGCGCACCCGCGCGCCGGCCAGCACCGGCGCCCGGAAACGTACGTTGTTGACAGCGGTATTGATGGCACCGGTGGCGTCTTCCGGGATGCCGCCGAGGTCCGCCACCAGCTTGGCCAGCACCGACAGCACCAGGAAGCCGTGCGCCACCGGCGCGCCGTAGGGGCTTTCCCGGCGGCAGCGCTCGGCGTCGACGTGCATCCACTGCCGGTCCCCGGTGCAATCCGCGAACAGGTTGATCTGCTCCTGGCTGATCACGGTCCAGTCGGTGACGCCAAGCTCCTTGCCGATGAAATCCGACAAGGAATCGAAAAGGTATTTTTTACGCACGGCCATCGGCCCGCGAACTCCCATTTTGAATTCAGCTCCCGCCGGAATGCTGCCTGGTGGATGCCGGCGCCCGGATTGCGCCCCGTCACGCGATCCTGGTTCCCTAATCCTAACGCAGGAAACGGGCCGTCATGGTCGGATCCAAGCGTCGGGAGTCCCGGCTGGTACCGTATACCGGTTTGATGCGAACGGAATATGACGGCCAGTCCGCCCGGCGGCAATCGAGTCCCGGCTTGCCCCGCAAGGGCAGCCGGAACGCGGCCCGAAGGCCGCCCAGGTGCTCGGGAACGCCGGCAGGGCCCGGCCAAGCCCGGCCCGGCCATTTTTGTGCCGGCCTCAGAAAAACAGGCGCACCACCACGAAACCCGTGGCGAAGCCGACCAGCAAGGCCCACAGGGCCCAGTGCGCGCGCCGGGTCAGCTTGCGGCGATGCTCGCGCGGGCTGACATAGAAAATGCCGCTGCGATCAAGCAGTGAAGGATCTTCTTCCGCCATGGTCTCCCCCAGTGCGCAACCGCCAGTTTGTACAATACCTGCCCCCGGCGAGCCGCCGGAATCGTGACAAGTAGCCCACCCATCCTACGCTTCTGCGACGCACCACACCATGACAGCCCCCGCACTCCCCGCTTCGCCCTGGCGACGCCTGGCCGCCGCCTGCTACGACGGCCTGCTGCTGCTGGCGCTGTGGATGGTGGTTCTGCTAGCCAGCCTGTTCATGCACAACCTGGTGGAGGTGGCCCGTAACGACCATGCCAATTCACTGCTCCTGTTCCTCACCGGGCTGGCCTTTTTCGGCTGGTCCTGGACCCATGGCGGGCAAACACTGGGAATGCGCTCCTGGCGCCTGCAACTGGTGCGCGCCGATGGTGCGGCGGTGCGCTGGCCGGTGGCCGCGGTGCGCTATACCCTGATGCTGGCCAGCTGGCTGATCGCGCTGGCAGTGCTGATGCTGCCGGCGCTGCCGGCCGCCGTGACGGCGACCGTACCGTACCGCGTCGAGACGACGGGCGCCTGTGCGGCCTACACCTTCATTGCCGTGGCGTTTCTGCTGCTCGACGGCAGGCGCCGCGCGTTCTACGACCGGCTGACCAGCACCGAGATGGTGCTGCTACCCCGACCGGTTTAACGCGCCCGCGACAACCGCCACCAGGACAGCAAGGCCAACCCCAGGGTAGGCAAGCCGGCCGCCAGCGGCGCCGGCCATTGGTAGATGTCCCCCAGGCTCACCGACACCTTGTTGACGACGTAGAAGACGATGCCGACCAGGGCGCCCGCCAGCAGTTTCTGGCCGGCCCCGGCGTCACGCAACTGCCCGATGACGAAAGGCACCGCGAACAACATCATCACCATCACCGTCAGCGGCTCGGTCAGCTTGCGCCACAGCAGCAGGCGGTATTTGGCGGCGTCGAGGTGGTTTTCGTCCATGTAGCCGATGAGTCGCACCAGACCATGCGCCGACAGGCTGCCGGCCTCGAGGATGAACAGCTTGAGCACATTGGGGCTGATGCCGTTGCCCAGGTCCATCTGGTCGAGCACGGTGACGGTGGTGTGGTCGTCGGCGAAATCGGTGCGTTTCACCCCCGACAGCCGCCAGTGCCCGTCGACGTAGACCCCTTCGTCGACGGTCAGCGCAGCTTCCAGGCGGCCGTCGCTGCCCAGCCTGAAGACCGTGACGTCGCCGATGTGGTCCTCGCTCTGCAGCTTGCTGATGCGCACCACGCGGTCGGCATCACGCAGCCATACCGACTTGCCGGTATTGCCGCCGCTGCCGCGCGAGCTGTCGCGCAGCTCGGTGGCCACGGCCTCGCTGGTCGGCGCCAGCCAGTCGCCGAGGAAAAAGGCGAAAACCGCCAGTCCCGCCCCGGCGATGAGGGTGGCCCCGCCGATGCGGGACAGCGACACGCCGGCCGAACGCATCGCGGTCAGTTCGCCGCTGCGCGACAGCGCGCCGATACCCATCAGGGTGCCGAGCAGGGCCACGATCGGCATCAGGATATAGAGGCTGCTGGGGATCATCAGCAGGCTGTATTCCAGCACCTGCAGTACGCCGTAACTACCCTTGCCGGTCTCGTTGACGTCGGAGACGAACACCACCAGGGTGTAGATCGAAACCAAACCAAGGGCGACGATGCCGGTCAGCTGCAGCACGTGGCTGATGACGTAACGGTCGAGGCGGTTGATCATCGCAGCCACCCTTGCCGGCGCGCGATCAGCACCAGCGCGACGCTCAGCATCAGGCCGTGCACCCACCACAGGCCCAGCATCGGCGGCACCTTGCCCTTGCCGACCCAGGTGGCGCCGAAGCTGATCAGGTTGAGGTAGACCAGCACCGCCAGGATGCCCAGCACCAGCTTGCCGTAGCGGCCCTGGCGCGGGCGCAGGTGGGACAGCGGCACCGCCAGCAACGCCAGGATCAGCACCGACAGCGGTGCCGCCAGGCGCGATTGCAATTCCGCCTGGTCGCGCGGATCGGCACTGCCCATCAGGTCGCCGGTGGGGCTGAGCACGCGCTGGTTGTTGATGTAGTCGAAGGCCGGGGGCGACAGGCGCAGGGTCAGTTCCTTGAACTTGACCACGTCGTATTCAGCCGTGCCCGGGATGCCGGAATAGCGGTAGCCGTCGAACAGCCGCACCGAGCGGTCGCCGGTGGCTGGGTCGCTGTTCTGTTCGCCGCGGGTGGCCACCACCACGCTGGCGCCGTGGGCTTCCTCGATCTGGGCGAACACCTGTCCGAACTGGGTGCCGTCGGGATTCATCGAAGCGGTATAGAACACCGCCTTGCCGCCGGCGGTGGGCTTGAACTGCCCGGGCTCGAACGGGGTGTACTGCACCAGCCGCTTGGCGTCCTTGACCAGGAAGTCGGCTTGGCGGCCGGCCCAGGGACCGATGGAAAACGACAGCGCCGCGGTCAGCGCCGCCAGCAGCACCGCCAGCCACAGGAAGGGCCGGTACAGGCGCCCGAGGCCGACGCCGCAGCCGGTCATGGCGGCGATCTCGTTATCGCTGTACAGGCGCCCCAGTGACATCATGATGGCCAGCAGCAGCGAGGCCGGAATCAGGATGACAAGGTAGCGCAGGGTCGACAGCAGGGCCACGTTGAGCAGCAGGTCGCGCGGCAGATCGCCCTTGGCGGCGATGCCCAGCACGCTGGCGAAACGGGTCGACAGCATGATGGCCAGCAGCACGAAGGTGACCGCAAACCAGGCGGTCGCCGCTTCACGCATCAGGTATCGGTCGAGGACCAGGCGGTTCATGAGCGGGGAAGTTTAACCGCTGCTCGTGAGTAGCGGGTGCGGCCGCCGGAACGGCAAAGCAGATTCCCGCATCTGCCCGGGGCGAAGCCCCCCTGGGACGCCGTCGCCTCTGGCGATTTGCGAAGAATGGCTTACAATCAGCGCCGCATCCGAAACAGCCGGTAAAAATCAGGAATACTCCAGGCCGCCCCGCTTACCCGGGCCGCCCGGCACGAGGCTTGCACCCCGATACCGGCTTTTGCCTGTTTTCAAGCGTTCTACCGCCAGATTCAGAGAAAAAATGGAATATTTCGTAAAAAGCGGCAATCCCGAGAAGCAGCGCGTCGCCTGCGTCGTGGTGGGCATTTTCGACCGCCGCAACCCGACGGAGTCGGCAACGACCATCGACCAGGTCACCGAAGGCGCCATCGGCAGCATCATGCGTCGCGGCGACATGGACGGCAAACTCGGCCAGACCCTGGTGCTGCACAACCTCACCGGCGTGTTCTGCGACCGCGTCATGCTGGTCGGCCTGGGCCGCGAGCGCGATTTCGACGAGGGCGCCTTCCGCAAGGTGCACGCCTCAGTGGCCCGGGCGCTGCGCTCCACCGGCGCCATCGACGCCGTGATCTACCTGACCCACCTGGCGGTGAAGGGACGGGATTACCACTGGAACGTGCAGCAGGCCACCCTGGCCATCGAGAACGAGAACTATCGTTTCGACGCCATGCGCGGCGAACGGGCGCGGGAAGACCTGCCCAAGCCGAAGATGGAGCGCCTGACCTTCGACGTGCCGCGCCGCAGCGATCTGCCGGCGGGCGAAAAAGGCCTGGCGGAAGCGCTGGCCATCGGCCATGGCGTGGCCCTGACCAAGGACCTGGCCAACCTGCCGGGCAATTACTGCACGCCGACCTACCTGGCGGACCAGGCCATGAAGCTGGCCGAAGCCTACCGTTTCAAGGCCAAGGTGCTGGAAAAGGCCGACATGGAGAAGCTGGGCATGGGTGCCCTGCTCTCGGTGGCCCGCGGCAGCAGCCAGCCGCCCAAGCTGATCGTGATGGAATACCTCAAGGGGCCCAAGGGCGAAGCGCCCATCGCCCTGGTCGGCAAGGGCCTGACCTTCGACGCCGGCGGCATTTCGATCAAGCCGGCGGCGGCGATGGACGAGATGAAGTTCGACATGTGCGGCGGCGCCTCGGTATTCGGCGTCTTCGCCGCGGTGGCCGAACTGAAGCTGCCGATCAACCTGATCGGCATCATTCCCGCAACCGAAAACCTGATCAACGGCGAAGCGGTGAAGCCGGGCGACATCGTCACCAGCATGGCCGGCATCACCATCGAGGTGCTGAACACCGACGCTGAAGGCCGCCTGATCCTGTGCGATGCCCTCACCTACGCCGAGAAGACCTACGACCCGGCAGTGTGCATCGACATGGCCACCCTCACCGGAGCCTGCGTCGTCGCCCTCGGCAGCCACGCCTCGGGCCTGTTCGCCAACCAGTCCGGCCTGGTCCGCTCCCTGCTCAGCGCCGGCGAGCAGATCGGCGACCGCGCCTGGGAACTGCCGCTGTGGCCGGAATACGAACCGCAGATCAAGAGCGAGTTCGCCGACGTGGCCAATATCGCCACCATCGGCGCGCGCGAGGCCGGCGCCATCATCGGCGCCACCTTCCTGCACAAGTTCACCCGCAAGCTGAAGTGGGCGCACCTGGATATCGCCGGCACCGCCTGGACCGGCAAGAAGGCCAGCGGCCGACCGGTGCCCCTGCTGGTGCAGTACCTGCTGAACTACGCCGCCAAGCACGAGGAATGAGGCGCGCCGCCGGCAGCGCAGGCCGATGACCCGCGTCGATTTCTATATTCTCCCCGAAGGCGGCAAGCCGCCCGAGGGCGCGGTGATGACCGCCTGCAAGCTGTGTGACAAGGCGGCTGCGGGCGGCCAGCGGGTCTATGTGTACGCGCCGGACGCGGCGGTGTCGAACGCCGTCGACAGCCTGCTGTGGAGTTTCCGCCAGGGCAGCTTCATCGCCCACGAACGGCTCGGCACGCCCCTGCAGGAGCCCCTGCCCTACGTGCTGATCGGCGACGGCGAACCACCGGCAAGCCATCACGGCGTGATGATCAACCTGGGCCTCGACGTGCCGCCTTTTTTCAGCAGCTTCGAACGGGTGCTCGAAATTGTCGACGGCGATGCCGTACAGCGCGCAAAATCGCGCGAACGGTACAAATTCTACCGGGACCGCGGTTACGAGCTGTCCTCCCATAATCTTTGAAGTTCAAACCGAGGCATTCCATGAGCCCCCATTCCGCCCGTTTCGCCGCAGGGCTCGCTGCCAGCTTCCTGATCTCCGGTTGCAGCACTTTCAGCGGCCTGCACGACTACGTGCGCAGCACCTTCAACCAGACCGTCGATCCCAAGACCAGCGACCATGTGCACGCCAGCGTGCCGATCGGCACCACCATGGTGGCGGCGGAGGCGACCCTGTCCTCGCAGGGCTACAACTGCGACACCCGCACCGGCAACTTCACCGACGAGTTGGGCCGCAACCGCAGCGCCTCGCGCTTCCTGTCCTGCGTGCAGCGCTCCGGCAAGCTCAGCTTCGCCTGCGAGAACCGCGACCAGGTCGTGGTCCTGCCCAGCGGCGGCGTGGTCGACGAGGTCGATGTGGTGCGCGGCCCGGACTGCGAACGCACGCCCGGCCCCGCGTTGACGCCGAACAACGCCAGCTGAGCCTGACCGCCCGGCTCCGCGCCGGGCGCGCGGTAAAATACCCCTCGCACGGCGGCCGCTGCGGCCGCCGGTACATTCGCGCCTCTCGCGCCGACAGACCCTGACATGGAAAAGACTTTCGACCCCCGCGCCATCGAGGCACGCTGGCGCGATACCTGGGAAAGCAGCGGCTGGTTCGCGCCGCAGGGCAGCGGTGCGCCCTACTCCATCATGATCCCGCCGCCGAACGTCACCGGCACGCTGCACATGGGACACGCTTTCCAGCACACCATCATGGATGCGCTCACGCGCTACCACCGCATGCGCGGCGACGACACGCTGTGGCAGCCGGGCACCGATCACGCCGGCATCGCCACGCAGATGGTGGTGGAGCGCAACCTCAAATTGCAGGGCAGCTCACGCCTCGACCTGGGCCGCGAGAAGTTCGTCGAGAAGGTGTGGGAGTGGAAGAAATACTCCGGCGACACCATCGAGAACCAGATCCGCCGCATGGGCAGTTCGGTGGACTGGTCGCGCAAGGCCTTCACCATGGACCCCGGCTATTCCGAAGCGGTGATCGAACACTTCGTGCGCCTGCACGAGGACGGCCTGATCTACCGCGGCAAACGCCTGGTCAACTGGGACCCGGTGCTGCAGACCGCCATCTCCGACCTGGAGGTGGTGCAGGAAGAGAAGGACGGCAAGCTGTGGCACTTCCGCTACCCGCTGGCCGGCGGCGCCAAGACCCAGGACGGCCTCGACTACATCGTCGTCGCCACCACCCGCCCGGAAACCATGCTGGGCGACACCGCGGTGGCGGTGCACCCGGAGGACGAGCGCTACAAGCACCTGATCGGCGGCAAGGTGAAGCTGCCGCTGTCCGACCGCGAAATCCCCATCGTCGGCGACGACTATGTCGATCGCGAGTTCGGCACCGGCTGCGTCAAGATCACGCCGGCGCACGATTTCAACGATTACGCCCTCGGCCAGCGCCACAAGCTGCCGGTCATCAATATCTTCACGCCTACGGCCGCCATCAACGATGAGGCGCCCGCCGCTTACCGTGGCCTCGACCGCTTCGAAGCCCGCAAACGTGTTGTGGCGGACCTGGAAGCACAGGGCCTGCTGGCGAAGATCGACGATCACAAGCTCAAGCTGCCGATCGGCGACCGCAGCGGTGTGGTGGTGGAGCCTTATCTCACCGACCAGTGGTTCGTCGACCTGACCCGCAAGACCCTGGACGACGGCCGCCCCGGCGGCCGGACCGCGATCACCGAACCTGCAATCCAGGCAGTGGAAGGCGGCAGCATCAAGTTCGTGCCGGAGAACTGGAGCAATACCTACTTCCACTGGCTGCGCAATATCCAGGACTGGTGCATCAGCCGCCAGCTGTGGTGGGGCCATCGCATCCCGGCCTGGTACGACGCCGACGGCAACATCTACGTGGCGCGCAACGAAGCCGAGGTGCGCAGCAAGTACAAGCTGGCCGCCGACCTGGCGCTGCGGCAGGACGAGGACGTGTTCGACACCTGGTTCTCCTCCGACATCTGGCCGCTGGCGACGCTGGGCTGGCCGCGGGAAACACCGGAACTGAAGAAGTTCTATCCCAGCAGCGTGCTGGTAACGGGCTTCGACATCATCTTCTTCTGGGTGGCGCGCATGGTGATGATGGGCCTCAAGCTGCACGGCGACGTGCCGTTCCGCGAGGTCTACGTGCACGGCCTGATCCGCGACAGCGAAGGCCAGAAGATGAGCAAGTCCAAAGGCAATGTGCTCGACCCGCTGGATCTGGTTGACGGCATCAGCCTGGACGAACTGCTGAAGAAGCGCACCACCGGGCTGATGAAGCCGGAGACCGCGCCGAAGATCGAGAAGGCGACGCGCAAGGACTACCCCGCCGGCATCGAGGCGGTGGGCGTGGATGCGCTGCGCTACACCTTCGCTTCGCTGGCCAGCCCCGGCCGCGATATCCGTTTCGATTTCAGCCGCGCCGCCGGTTATCGCAACTTCTGCAACAAGATCTGGAACGCGACCAGCTACGTGCTGATGAATTGCGAAGAGCAGGATCCGAATCCGGATGGGCAGGCCTGGCTGAGCGAAGCCGACCGCTGGATCATTTCCAGATTGCAAAAAGTCGAGGCCGAGGCGGCCGAGCATTTCAAGACCTACCGCTTCGACCTGCTCTCACAGACCTTGTACCAGTTCGTGTGGAACGAGTACTGCGACTGGTACCTGGAACTGACCAAGCCGACCCTGCGCGGCGACAACGACTCGGCCAAGCGCGGCACGCGCCGCACCCTGCTGCGCGTGCTGGAAACGATCCTGCGCCTGCTGCATCCGCTGATGCCCTTCGTCACCGAAGACCTGTGGCAGCGCGTGGCGCCGCTCGCCGGCAAGACGGGCAAAACCATCATGCTGCAGCCCTACCCCACGGCGCAGCCGGAAAAGATCGACGAGGCCGCGGAAGCCGACGTGGAATGGCTCAAGGCCTTCATCCTCGGCGTGCGCCAGATCCGCAGCGGCATGGACATCTCGCCGAAGATCACCCTGCCGCTGCTGGTGCAGGATGCGGCAACCGCGGACGCGGAGCGTATCGCCCGCCTCGCCGGTTCGATCATGGCACTGACGAATGTCCAGGAACCACGCCTGCTCGCCGTCGGCGAGGAACCACCGGTTTCAGCCACCTCCCTGCTCGGAAGCATGAAGATCCTGGTGCCGATGGCCGGCCTGATCGACAAGGAAGCCGAGTTGGCGCGCCTGCGCAAGAAAAAGGCCCAGACCGAGTCCGATCTGGCGAAGAACCTGGCGCGCATGGGCAGCGAGAAGTTCGTCAACGGCGCCCCGCCCGAGGTTCTGGAACGCGAACGCACCCGCATCGCGCAGCAGCAGCAGGAACTGGCGGCACTGAACGAGCAGATAGGGAAGATCGAAGCCTTGTAGCAGCGCGGGGCGGCTCGCAAGTACGGCCGCCCCGCGCTCGATGTCGACTCTCCCACCCGAGCGCAGCTTCCGCAGTCCGACAATCAATGCGGACGGATTTTGATGTAAAGATTGCCGGAAGCCAGCGTAACGCCGCTCCCGGTGAGGTTTGCGAAAACCGCCTTTACGGTATTCGCGCCTTTGACATACCCCGTGAGCAGGCATCCCTGCAGATCAACATCGCAGGCAGCATCCACCCAATCGCCGGGGACCGCTCCCGAAATGGTGATGTCGGAACTGCTGACGCTCGCCCCACTCGGAATGACAACCGAAGAGTTGGGCACCGCGGCATAGTAGCTGCGTTCCCCCACCTCATACCAGACACCCCTGTAGAATTTGAAACGACGGATTTCGTTGGACCGCATCCGAATGTTCTGGCCACTCAATGTGCTGATATTCGAGCCTTTGGCAATCGTGGTATGCCCGAGAACGTCAATCACATCAATGTCTTGCCCATTCACACCGTTTACAAAATTCGTAACCGTCGTTGCGCTGGTGTTACCGAGCCTGAGGACTCCGACCCTGTTGGCATCCGGAGTTGCATTGCCATCAACCGTGTCTGGAATGAAATTCTTGCTGATAGACGGCACCACCGGATACAGCGCCATGTTGTCGCCGTAGGTGGAGTCATATGTACCAAACCATGCCGTGCTGTGGTTTCGGCTTACACAAAAGCTGTATTCGGATTTGCTGACTGCCGGACTCGACACCGGCCAGCAGGAGAATCCATATTTTGGCTTCTTGGGGTTGTAAGCAGACAGGTCAGAATCGTACATGCACGACGAAAAGAAGCCGAAACAGCCGGATTCTTCTTCGAATCCGTCGTACTCGCCGTCCGCGCTGGCACCGCCGCAATTGTTCAGCGACAGGCACTCCGACAACCTGTATTGCCGGGCTCCGTTAACGAATCTCCATCCCGAGGATGCATTGCGGTCTCCGCGGCAGCCTATGAACTGGGTGCCTTCGGAAACGCCATATGCAAATTCGTCGGTACCGAATGCGCCCACACCGATTGAACCGTAGATCAACCAGCCGGTATCGGATAATTCTCCGACGCAGTCCCGGAAAAAGCCGGCCGTGACGGAGGCCAGTATTCCGACCGCGCGCCGATCAGGGCTCGTCACCGTATTGAACGAACTGGTGGCACCCTGGAAGGTGGAAGTCTGGGATTCGAGATAATCGATTTTGTGATCCGAACCGGCGATGAACGAAGCACCCTTGTAGCGTGTCAGCCCTGCCCAATTCTGCACGCAATTGGTCACAAGACAATCCACGCATCGGATCGCGGTTCCACCGACGTACAGCCCCTCATCACCGAAATTGGATATCGCCACGCGTTCGATGGCGCCCATGAACTGCGCCGCGCCGAAACTGACTCCTCGACCAGATACGGCACCACTGCCAGTCGAACCGCCACCGCGACCAAGAATGTTCATGTCACATATCTGGGGTTCGATAGTCCTGACCGGATAGGTATCGAACAATTCGATTACGTGGCCGCCGCTTACGGGCTGAAAAAGAGTAGTGGTGATGTAAGTGGCATCGGCGCGATAGGATCGGCCTGCACCCTGCAGTTTTACGCGACTTTTAAGCTTGATATTGCAAACATACGTACTAGGCGGAAGCCACAAGGTTCCGCCTCCGGCAAGATTGAGGTAGGTGATGGCACTATTGATGGCAACCGAATCATCGGATACGCCGTTTCCTACAGCACCAAAGTGCTTAACACTTGGAAGACCGCTGAAATCCCGATACCAGCGACGTAGATTCGCGTCCACAATGATCGTGCCGCCATTGTCGGGCGTCATCGCCTGAAGCGCCGCCGTCTGGCTGATATTGACCTTGTACGTTCCGGCGCCACCCGTTCCAGAGATTTGACTAACAATGTATGTCCCCGCCAATACTCCCGGCCCACTAACGGCTTGCCCCACTCTGACGGTGCCGTTGACAGGAGGCGTTGCTGCGACGGTCAAAGTAGTGCCAGAAACCGAGCCGGTAAACAGCGCATCGGCCGTTGCGGCTGATCCGTAAGAAAACGCTCCGCCGCCGCCATCCGCCGCAGTGTTGTAGCCCTGGACATCGAAGACATAGACTTGGCCGGTACCGGGCGCGGCACCGTTGTACGTTCGCAGCGCACCAATCGTGTCGATGCTGGCGGAAGTTCCTACAGTCATGACGCCTGCTCCTGTTGATTTCTCGAAAGGAGCTTACGACGCCACAGGCAGGTGAACTGCGTATTCGATCACATGCCGCGCGCCGCTTGAATCGAACTCATGCTGTCGGAAGCGGGCGCTCAGTTCTTGCTACGCACCACACTCAGGTTCGGCTTCTTCGCCGCTTCACCACGCACGCTCTTGTTGAGCCGTTGCGGCTCCAGCCGCCGCAGGCAGCGCTCCAGCGTCTGCGCGATCAGCAGCTGGTTGCGCACCATCTCGATCCGCTTCCAGGTGGCGCGCTCGCCTTCCTTGATGAAGCGCTGGATCACATCCATGCGGGGATTGGCGGTGACGTTGGCGTAACGCCATACCGTCAGCTTGGGCACGATCATGATGTTGCCGCGGTAATCCTGGTCGAGAATCGAGGATGCGTAATCCAGGGTGTGCCGCACCTTCTGCACCGGCACGCTGACGCGGCCCACACCAATCGCGTATTGCGCCGAGCCGCGCACCAGCGAATAGCCGAAGTCGCGCAGGTTGCCGATCAGGCCCTGCTCTTCCAGCGAACCGCGCACGAAGGGAATGACGTGCGGATTGGTCTGACTGACGATGAAGTGGTTGACGTTGTGCAGGCGGCGCAGGCGCATCCCCGGCAGGTCGGACTTGAGCGAGCCGTCGGTCCAGCGCAGGGACGGCATGTAGGGGACGCGGCGGCCGTTCTCGTCGCGCGTCATCAACAACACCGGCTCGAACAGGAACGGCACCGCGCTGGAAGCCAATACCGCCTCGCGCAGGTACAGGTAGGGAAAAGTGAGATAGTTGAGCAGGCGCGGCGACTGATTGCTGCCGGCCGGCGATACGGTGATGTTGATGATCTTGCCGGAGCGCTGGTAGGACTCCTCGAAGGTCAGGTCCGGAATGTTCGAAGCGATGGCCTTGCGGATCTGCCGCTGGTCCATCAGCACACCCTTCTGCCACATCTCGCGCAGGCCCAACGGTTTCCAGAAATGATAGTAGGCATTCTGCGGATCGAGCAGGTCGATCAGCTCATCCGGGGTGCGGGTGCCAACGGTGGACGCCACCACCGAACCGGCGCTGGAGCCCGAGATCACCTCCGGCAGCAGATCTTCCAGCACCAGGGCCTTGACCACGCCGACGTGGAACAGGCCCAGCGTGGCGCCGCCGGACAGCATCAGTGCGGAACGGCCGTAAGACGCCGCCGTATCATGGAAGAAACGGCGCTTGGCGGCGCTGTCGAATTCGGGAAAATCACCGTCGCTGAGGTAGTTCAGCGCAGTCACCACCTCGGCGACATAGTCATGGATCAGCCGCTTGGTGCCAACCAGGGCGTTGCCGTAAAGCGCCGGATTGCACAGGTTGCCCAGGTTCCAGTACAAGCCCTGGCGCAGATGGTGCACCAGCTTGGCCACCTGTCCGTCCTGGCGCAGCTGGCGGATCTGGCGCAGGCGGTTCTTGACCAGTTTCCAGTCGTATTGGTCGGATTCTTCCTCGTGCTTCCAGTCCTCGCGGCCGGTGGCGCGGTCGAAATCCGTCGCCGCTTCGCGCCAGGTGGCGTAGTCGGTGGCATTGCGCATCGCCAGCCGGCACTCGCGTGCTCGTGAATCCAAGACAGCCTCCATCCGAATCTTATAATTGATCGGTCGGTATGGTCGCACAGCCGGGGGCCATGTCCAAGGACCAGCCATCGATGCCCCGCCCGTTCATCAAACGGAGCATGGTCAGGTGGTACCATCGGGCCAAGGCGCGAATACACTCAAAGCGCACACTTCACTACACAAGCCATTCATGAATATCACCATTTTCGGTTCAGGTTATGTCGGGCTGGTCACCGCCGCGTGCTTTTCCGATGTCGGCAACGACGTGCTGTGCGTCGATATCGACGCCGACAAGGTCGAGCGCCTGCGCCAGGGGCAGATCCCGATCTACGAGCCGGGCCTGACCGAGCTGGTGCTGAAGAACGCCGCGGAAGGCCGCCTGCGCTTCACCACCGACGCCGCCGAGGGCGTGGCCCACGGCCTGTACCAGTTCATCGCCGTCGGCACGCCGCCGAACGAGGACGGCTCCGCCGACCTGCAATACGTACTCGCAGTGGCGCGCTCCATCGCTACCCACATGAGCGAATACCGCCTGATCGTGTCCAAATCGACCGTGCCGGTGGGCACTGCCGACAAGGTGCGCGACGCGGTGCGCGAGGTACTGGCGGCCCGCGGCGCGGCGCTGGAGTTCGACGCCGTCTCCAACCCGGAATTCCTCAAGGAAGGCGACGCCATCGTCGACTTCAACAAGCCGGACCGCATCATCGTCGGCGCCGACAGCGCCCGCGCCGCCAAGCTGATGCAGGCCTTGTATGCCCCCTTCAACCGCAACCACGATCGCGTCATCGTCATGGATGTGCGCTCCAGCGAGCTGACCAAGTACGCCGCCAACGCGATGCTGGCGACCAAGATCAGCTTCATGAACGAGATCGCCAACCTGGCCGAGCAGATCGGCGCGGACATCGAGAAGGTGCGCATCGGCATCGGCGCCGACCCGCGCATCGGCTACCACTTCATCTACCCGGGCGCCGGCTACGGCGGCTCCTGCTTCCCCAAGGACGTGAAGGCCCTGGTGAAGAGCGCGGCCGACGCCGACTTCGACGCCGCCATCCTCAAGGCGGTGGAACTGGTCAACAACAATCAAAAGCAGACCCTGCACCGCAAGCTGCGCAAGCACCTGGGCAGCCTGCAGGGCAAAACCATCGCGCTGTGGGGCCTGGCCTTCAAGCCGCGCACCGACGACATGCGCGAAGCCCCCAGCCGCACCCTGATGGAGGCGATCTGGGCCGAGGGCGGCAAGGTGCGCGCCTACGATCCGGTGGCGATGGACGAGGCCCGCAAGATCTACGGCGAGCGCGCCGACCTGATCCTGGTGGACTCGCCGATGGCCGCGGCCGAAGGCGCCGACGCGCTGGCGGTGGTGACCGAGTGGCGCGTGTTCCAGAGCCCCAACCTGGGCAAACTCAAGCAACTGCTGAAGCAGCCGGTGATCGTCGACGGCCGCAACCTCTACGACCCGGCCTGGGTGCGCGGCGAAGGCTTCATCTACGACTGCGTCGGCCGGCCGGTGCAGAAGCACTGACTGAAGATGATCGGCTTGAAGCGGGTCGATTGAAAGCGCGCTGAAAGCAGCGCTGCACGCCAGACCTCCTCCCGGATGCTGCACGCATCCGGGAGTCACCGGACTGCAACAAAAAAATCCTTGCCGCAGCATGGTCTTGCACTAGACTATGCGCCGGACCGGCGTGGCCGGCGCACTCAATTCCATCAGCATCTGCGACGAGGCCGCCCTTGGATTCCAGGACCGGCGCTGGCGACCCGAAAATCACGTTGAACGAGCTGGCCCGCGCGCCGGCCGCCGTGCGTCGCATCGTCGCCCACCCCTACCTGGCCGTGCGCGGCATCGCCCGCGGCAACCTGCCCAGTCCCTGGGATATCGTCGCCTTTGCCCTGTTGTTCGGCACCCTGGTGCTGATTTCCTTCGGCACTTCGCAGTTCGGCGCACCACTGTCGGCGCTGGAAAAGACCCCGATTGATCTGAACCCCTGGGCTCTTCCCTACTATGCCCTGCGCACCACCCTGCGCATGGGCGCGGCGATGGTGCTGTCGCTGATTTTCAGCATTGGCTATGCCGCCCTGGCGGCGAAGAGCAAGCGCGCCGAGCGCGTGCTGATTCCGACCCTGGACATTCTGCAATCGGTACCCATCCTGGGCTTCCTGACCTTTACCTATACCTTCTTTCTGGGCTTGTTCCCTGGCCGCGTCTTCGGCGCCGAGCTGGCCTCGGTATTCGTCATCTTCACCAGCCAGGCCTGGAACATGACGTTTTCCGTCTACCAGTCGCTGCGCACCCTGCCGCCGGACCTGTCGGAAGCCTGCACCAGCCTGCGCTTCAGCCCGCTGCAGCGTTTTCGCCGGCTGGAGCTGCCGTTCGCCATGCCCGGGTTGATCTGGAACATGATGATGTCCATGTCCGGCGGCTGGTTCTTCGTGGTGGCATCCGAAGCGATCACCGTCGGCGACCAGACCATCACCCTGCCCGGTGTAGGCTCCTACGTCGCCACCGCCATCGCCGAGGAAAATCTCGGCGCCATCGGCTGGGCCATCCTGGCCATGTTGATCGTTATTCTGCTCTACGATCAGCTGCTGTTCCGCCCGCTCATTGCCTGGGGCGAAAAATTCCGTGCCGACAACGAGCCGGGCCAGGTGCAGCCGGAATCCTGGGTGCTGCGCATGCTGCAGCGCTCGCGCTTCGCGGCATTGCTGTGGAAGCCGGTCGACACGGCCGTAAACCGCATTCTGCGGCCACGCCGGGCCGCCGCGGCAAGGGCCGAATCACCATTGCAACTGCCTTCCTGGACGCCGCTGGCGCTGGACATCGCCTGGTACGGAGTGATCGTGCTGGCCGCAGCCTATGGCGCCTGGATCGCTGTGCGCTACATCAGCCACGCGGTCGGTTTTGGCGAAGTGGGCCATGTCGTGCTGCTCGGCTTGGCAACCATGGCGCGTGTGATCCTGTTGGTGGCCGTAGCGAGCCTGATCTGGGTCCCGATCGGGGTCGCCATCGGCTTGCGGCCGCGGCTCGCCGCCATGGCCCAACCGGTAGCGCAGTTCCTCGCCGCCTTTCCGGCCAACCTGTTGTTCCCGGTGGCGGTGATGTTGATTGTCAGCTTTCACCTGAACCCGGACATCTGGCTCAGCCCGCTGATGATCTTCGGTACCCAGTGGTACATCCTGTTCAACGTGGTGGCCGGCGCCAGCGTGTTCCCGCATGACCTGCGCGACGCCGCCGACAACCTGCACCTGCGCGGCTGGCTATGGTGGAAGCGGGCGATGATTCCCGGCATCCTGCCCTATTACGTCACCGGCGCCATGACTGCCGCCGGCGGCTGCTGGAACGCCAGCATCGTTTCGGAATGGGTCACCTGGGGGAAAACCCACCTGCAGGCCCATGGCCTGGGCGCCTATATCCAGCAGGCTACCACCGATGCCGACTATCCACGCCTGGTACTGGGCGTAGCGGTCATGTCGCTGTTCGTGGTCAGCTTCAACCGCGTGCTGTGGCGACCGCTGTACCGCAGCGCCGAGCGCCTGGCCGGCGTTGATGAATAACCGGAGGCAGTGATGAACGACGAATACAAGCAAGCTGCCCCTGTGGCCGCCCCCGGCGACCCCGCCCTGGCGGATGCCGTGCTGGAAGTCCGTGGCGTGCGCCGCGCCTTCAAACGGCCCCACGGCGAACCCCTGGTGGTGCTGGAATCGGTCAACCTCAACCTGCACAAGGGCGAGATCATCGGCCTGCTCGGCCGCTCCGGCTCCGGCAAGTCGACCCTGCTGCGCATCGTCGCCGGGCTGATCAAGGCCTCCGACGGCGAGGTCATCTACCGCGGCGAGCCGCTGCACGGGCCGGCCGAGGGCATCTCGATGGTGTTCCAGTCCTTCGCCCTGTTCCCCTGGCTGACGGTACTGCAGAACGTGGAAGCGGGCCTGGAAGCCCAGGGCATGGCGCCCGACGAGATCCGCGAGCAGGCCCTGCGCGCCATCGACGTCATCGGCCTCGACGGCTTTGCCAACGCCTATCCGCGCGAGCTGTCCGGCGGCATGCGCCAGCGCGTCGGCTTCGCCCGCGCGCTGGTGATGAACCCGTCCATCCTGCTGATGGACGAGCCGTTCTCGGCGCTGGACGTGCTGACCGCGGAAACGCTGCGCACCGATTTCCTCGACCTGTGGACGGAAAACAAGCTGCCGATCCAGTCGGTGCTGCTGGTCACGCACAACATCGAGGAAGCGGTGTTCATGTGCGACCGCATCCTGGTGTTCTCGGCCAATCCGGGGCGCGTCGTCGCCGAGATCAAGGTGCCGTTCAAACACCCGCGCAACCGCCTCGACCCGCGCTTCCGCCAGCTGGTGGACGACATCTACTCACGGATGACCGTGCGCCACGCCACCGGCAAGGCCACCGTGCTGTCGATCGGCGAACGCCTGCCGGAGGTCTCCACCAATCTGATGGCCGGCCTGATCGAAACCCTTGCGTCGGAAACCTACAAGGGCCGCGCCGACATGCCGGCTCTGGCCCAGGCCCTGGCGCTGGAGGTGGACGAACTGTTCCCACTGGCCGAGTCGCTGCAGATGCTCGGCTATGCCGAGCTGGAATCCGGCGACGTGCAGCTGACCCCGCTGGGCCTGCAATTCGCCCAGGCCGACACCCAGGTGCGCAAGATCGGCTTCGCCAAGCAGATGCTGACCCGCATCCCACTGGCCGCGCACATCAAGAGCGTGCTCGACGAACGCCCCGGCCACCGCGCCCCGGCGGTGCGCTTCCTGTCCGAACTGGAGGACTACCTCAGCGACAGCGCGGCCGAGCACACCCTCAGCGCCGTCACCCAGTGGGGCCGCTACGCCGAGCTGTTCACCTACGACGACGCGGCCGAAGCCTTCAGCCTGGACATGCCCGAAGCCGAGGCCAGCTGAGACCCGGTCCGCAGCCGGCTGACGCATGAATGGAACCCCGCTCTCCCGAAGAAGCACGCATCCTCGCCTCCTGGTCGAAGAATGTTTCGGCCTGGACCGACGCGGTGCGGCACAGTGCGATCGAGAGCCGCAAGCTGGTCACCGACCGCGCCGTCATTGACGCGATACTCGACGCCGCGCCGCGCTCGGTGCTGGATATCGGTTGCGGCGAAGGCTGGCTGGTACGCCAACTGGCGGCGCGGGGCATCCCGGCGACGGGTGTCGATGCGATCCCCGGCCTGGTCGAACAGGCCCGTGGCGCCGGCGGCGACTTCCACGCCGCATCCTACGAAGATCTCGCTGCCGGCAAACTCGACCTGCGCTTCGACCTCGCCGTGTGCAATTTCGCCCTGCTGGGCAAGGAGTCGGTCGAAGTCCTGTTCGACGCACTGCCCGCGTTACTCAACCCCGGCGGCGGCTTCATCGTGCAGACCCTGCATCCGGCAAGCGCCTGCGGCGATGCCGTCTATGCGGACGGCTGGCGCGAAGGATCATGGAACGGATTCAGTGCGGACTTCACCGATCCCGCACCGTGGTATTTCAGGACGCTGGGAAGCTGGATCGATTTGTTCCGGCGGCACGGCTTCGAGCTGCGCCGGATGCGCGAGCCCTTGCACCCGCTTACGCAGAAGCCGGCTTCGGTGATCTTCATCACGGCCCCGATCTGAATCGAGCCACAGCCCCCGGTAAATACCAATAAAAAAGGACCCGGGTTTTCACCCAGGTCCTTGATTATATGGTGGATGGTACAGGGATCGAACCTGTGGCCCCCGCCGTGTGAAGGCGATGCTCTACCGCTGAGCTAACCATCCGTTTGAGCCGCGCATTGTAGGCATCCGGACACCCCAACGCAACGCTTTTGGG
>JAQGNS010000403.1 GCA_028291705.1 Nevskia sp. | reverse complement strand
GGCGCCGGCGGACGCAGCAGCAGCGCCACGCCGCCGCGCTGGAATTCCGGGATCAGCGTCACCTGGTCGCCCAGCTCGGCCTGGAGATCGGGCAGGCGGTCCAGCCGCACGAACACCAGCTCGCCCGGTTCCGGCAGACGATTCGGCGTCACCGCGCCGCGGTACACGGAAAAGGTCGGTAGGAAAGTGCGGTAACTCACCGCCGGCAGATTGAGGTCCCTGGCGCGCAAGGCGGCATCGCGGATCGGCCCCTGCTGCGCGGCGGCCAGCACCGGCACCACGCCGAACCAGACCAGCACGCCCAGCGCCAGCCCGGCGCCGAGCACGGCCCGCCACGATTCGGTGCCGCGGCGAAACAGCAGCACCAGCAGGCTCAGCATTGCCGCCGCCGCGAGCACGTAATAGCTGCGGCTGAAAGAATTGACCGCCAGGGTGACGATGCCGCGCTCGTAGACGCGTTGCTCCGGAATGTGGATCAGCGGCAGGATCCAGGGCAGGGCGCCCAGCACCGCCACCAGCAGCAACGCCGGCAGCAGCACCCAGCCGCGCGCCGGGGCGTTGCGCCAGCCGCGGCCGAACAGGATGAACAGCGGCGTGCAGCCGTAGAGCAGGTAATGCGGCAGCTGCGTGCCGGAGAAGGAGAAGAACACGAATACCACCGCGAACCACAGCAGCAGGAACACGTCGAGCGGATCGGGTTTGCGCGCGCGCCACAACGCCGCCGGCAGCAGGGCGGTGAAGGGCATCACGATCAGCGGCAACCACACCAGGTAGTACCAGGGCTTGCCGCCATGACCCTGCAGCGTGTTCTCGTAGCGATTGAGGTTGTGGTCGAGCAGGAAGTGGCGGAAGAACTCGCCGTGGTCCTGCTGATACAGCAGCCAGGCCCAGGGCAACACCACCGCCGTGAACACCAGCCAGCCGAGCGGGTTCAGCACCGCCTTGAGCCAGTCCAGCGGCCGCCGCTGCCAGGCGTAGAACAGCAGGCTCACCAGCAGCGGCAGCGCCACCGCCACCGGCCCCTTGGTAAGGAAGCCCAGGCCCATCCACAGGTAGATGCGCAGCAGCTTGCCCAGGCTCGGCGCCACGCAATGCCGGTAGATATCCAGCATGGTCAGCGCGATCAGCATGTCGAGCAGCGCGTCGGCGATAGCGGCATGGCCGATGATGCTGGGCATCAGTCCCAGCCCCAGGCTGCCGGCGGCGAGCAGGGCGGCGCGGCGCTCGCGGGTGAAGCTCCAGGTAAAACCATATACCGCGAACAGCCAGACGCTGGCGCACAGCGCCGAGGGCAGGCGGAAGGCGAACTCGCCGAAGCCGAAGGTCTTCACCGCGGCGGCTTGCAGCCAGTAGATCAGGATCGGCTTGTCGTAGCGCGGCTCGCCGTTGAGCGTGGTCGAAAGGTAATTGCCGCTATCCATCATTTCGATGGTGGCCTGGCTGAAAGCGCCCTCGTCGAGGTCGAACAACGGCACCGAGCCGAGCTTGCTCCAGAACCCCAGCAACAGCGCCGCGAGCAGGAACAGGATGTGTCCCGCGTGCAGCCGTTCCGCCTCAACCACTGTGCGACGCAACCTCGCCGGATAGGGGTACGGACTGGGTCACGGGAGCATCGAGCGTCTGCTGCCAGCCCAGGGCACCACCGGGCAGGTCCGGCGTGATGGTCAGCGGGCCTTCCTGGCGCTGGTAGAAGATGCGGGTGAGCATTTCCGCCAGCACCCCCGTGGTCAGGAACTGGATCGAGAACACCAGCAGCAGCACCGACACCAGGAACATCGGCCGGCCGCCGATGGATTCGCCGAGGACGAATTTCACCACCGCCAGGTAAGTCATCCCCATGCTGCCGAGCATGCCGAACAGCAGGCCGATGGAGCCGAAGAAATGCCCCGGGCGCGAACGGAAGCGCAGGAAGAAGAACACCGTCAGCAGATCCAGGATCACGCGGAAGGTGCGCGAGATGCCGTATTTGCTCTCGCCGAACTGGCGCGCGTTGTGGCTCACCGCGGTCTCGCCGATGCGGCTGGGCGAGGTGACCATCGCCGCCCACACCGGGATGAAGCGGTGCATCTCACCGTACAGGCGCACTTCCTTGATCACCTTGGAGCGGTAGATCTTCAGGCTGCAGCCGTAGTCGCGGATATGCACCCCGGTGACTTTGCCGATCAGCTTGTTGGCCAGCTTCGACGGCAGCTTGCGCGACAGCCAGGCGTCCTGGCGGTTGGCGCGGTAGCCGGCGAGCAGGTCCAGGTCGCGCGCGTACATCTCCTCGACCATGCGGGGAATGTCGGCGGGGTCGTTCTGCAGGTCGCCGTCCAGCGTGGCGATGACTTCGCCGCGCGCGGCGTCGATGCCGGCTTGCATCGCCGTGGTCTGGCCATGGTTGCGGGCGAAACGGATCACCCGCACGTGGGCGCCGTACTTCTCGCCCTCGGCGATCAGGCGCCTGCCGGTATCGTCCTGGCTGCCGTCATCGACGCAGATCAGCTCCCACGGCCCGTTGTAGGCGGCCAGGCCTTCGTGTACCCGGGCCAGCATGGGCGCCACGTTGTCTTGCTCGCGGTACATCGGGATGACGATGCTGAGGCTAGGACTGATGGCCGGTCGATCCGTCAAGGCGGCGTTTCCATTGTTGAATAGCTTCAAAGTTTAGCATCCGTACGCCGGCGTGCGGCCCCGGCCAGCCAGGCCGCGGCCCCCGACAGCAGGCTGGTGGTCAGTACCAGTAGATGCAGATTAGCGGCGGCGGCGAACAGGGCCCCGGAGAGGGGGGCGCCGGGAGTCAGCAGGGCCATCACGCCCACCTCGTAGGTGCCGAACCCACCGGGCGCATGTATCGGCAGCACCGTGCTCAGATCGCCGCCGATGGCGCCGAGCGTGCCCAGCACCTGCGGTATATTGGCCAGCCGCGACAGCACCCAACCCAGTGCCGTCAGCTTGATGCCCCAGGACAGCCAGCTCAGGCTCAGATCCAGCGCCAGTCCGGCATAACGCTGCGGCAGACCGGTCAGGGCGCGCGATACCAGCTTCGGGATCTTTCCCTCACGGCCGGCCAGCTTCGCCGCCAGGGGACGGCGCGAGGCAAACAGCAGCAGCGGCGACAGTGCCGCCGCGCCGGCGGCCAGCCAGGCCAGGCCCGACAAGCCGTGTCGCGCATCGAGCCAGCCGCCGGCGGCGCAGGCGGCGCCGATGGTGGCCAGCACATGCAGATCGAGCAGGCGCAGCCAGACCAGGGTGCCGGTGGCGCGGGCGGGGTCGATGCCGAACCAGCGGTTCATCAGGATCGGGAAGCTGGCCTCGCCGGAACGCGCCGGCAACAGCAGGTTGACCGCGTTGTTGAGCAGGATCAGGCGCAGGCAGGCCAGGTAACGGCCGCGCGGGATATCGCGCTCCGCCAGGTAGATGCGCAGCGCGCGCACGCCATAACTGAGCAGCATGCCGCACACCGCCAGCAGCAGGATGGGGAGTTCAAGATCGTGCCAGGGCGTCAGCAGCCGCCCCCAGCCCCAGTAGTGTTCCACCGCCCAGCCGAAGAGGCCGAGCACCAGCACATTGAGCAGCAGCGCCGGCACACCGGCGCGCAGGCTGCTCATCCGGCCTTCCCACCTTCCAGCCGCAACCGCTCCTCCAGCCACACCGCAAAGCGCCGCAGCCCCGTATCGAAATCCGTCTTCACCCCATAGCCGAGCAGCCGCTGTGGCTTCTCGATATTGGCCCAGGTGCGGCGCATCTCGCCCGGCTGCCAGTCCTGCCAGTCGATCTTCGCCTTGACGTTGAGCACCTCCTCCAGCTTGCGGATGGTGTCGAGCAAGCCGATGGTGCGGTTGTTGCCGAGATTGAAGATCTCGTAGTCGCTGCCGGTGTAGGCCATCGAGGCGCGGACGCCGCTGACGATTTCGTCCCAGTAGGTGAAATCGCGCTCGGAAGAGCCATCGCCGTAAACCGGGATTGACTTGCCCGCCAGCATCAGGCGCGAGAACTTGTGGATCGCCAGGTCCGGCCGCTGCCGCTCGCCGAACACGGTGAAGAAACGCAAGCCGACGAAGCGCAGGTCGAAGGTGCGGCTGTAGACGTAGCCCAAGTGCTCGCCGGCCAGCTTGGTGCTGGCGTAGGGATTGATCGGCAGCAGGTCGAGGTCGCTTTCGCTCCAGGGCAGTCGCGGGCAGTCGCCATAGACGCTGCTCGACGAGGCGAACACGAACTGCTTGATCTTGCGCTGGTAGGCGTAGGTCAGCAGGTTCTGCGTACCGATGACATTGGTCATCTGGTAGCCGAGCGGGTCGAGCAGGGAATTGCGCACGCCGGCCTTGGCGGCCAGATGCACGATCACCGTGTATTCGGTCTTGCCGGCGCTTCCAAATGGCTGGTCCAGTGCAGCGTGCAGCGCCACCGCATCCCGCAGATCGACCTGCAGCAAGCGGTAGTTGCGGTGATCGAGATGCGGCGCGATGTTGAAGCGCTTGGTCGACTCGGCGTAGTAGGGATCGAAATTGTCGATCGCGGTGACGGTCCAGCCGTCCGCCAGCAGGCCGTCGACCAGGTGGCTGCCGATGAAGCCCGCGCCGCCGGTGACCAAGGCGTGGCCTGGTGTCTGTGCGGCGGCTTTCGGTTCGGTCACGGCAGGCTCCTCATATGCAAGTCGCAGATTTTACTCTGTGTCGCGCCGTTCGCGTGCATTCACCCGGAAATTCAGGGGCTTGCGTAGGACGACTGGCGCCTGTGAAGATCATCCGCGACAATGCGGCAGTGATTCCCTCCACCGACTTTTGCATGAGCTCTCCCGTACTAACTCTGGAGCGAGGTTCGCCGCGCTCATGCCCGCGCCGACTCGCGACGCTAGGATCCCCATGCTGCGCATGGGGCCCCTCCACGCTGCTCGCGTCGGTATGAGCTACCTCGCGCTAGCGCGCAAATGGCGTCCGCGTCGTTTTGAGGACGTGCGTGGCCAGAACCACGTGGTCAAGGCGCTGCAGCACGCGCTGGAGCGCGACCGTCTGCATCCCGCCATCCTGCTCACCGGCACCCGCGGCGTGGGCAAGACTACCCTGGCGCGCATCATCGCCAAGGGCCTCAACTGCGAGACCGGGGTGACGGCGCAGCCCTGCGGCGTCTGCTCCGCCTGCAAGGAAATCAACGATGGCCGTTTCGTCGATCTGCTGGAAATCGACGCCGCCAGCAACACCGGCGTGGACGACGTGCGCCAGCTCATCGACAACGCCCAGTATTCCCCCGCGCGCGGCCGCTACAAGGTCTACCTCGTCGACGAAGTGCACATGCTCTCCAAGAGCGCCTTCAACGCCCTGCTGAAGACGCTGGAAGAGCCGCCCTCGCACGTCAAGTTCATCCTCGCCACCACCGATCCGCAGAAACTGCCGATCACCGTGCTGTCGCGCTGCCTGCAATTCAACCTCAAGCGCCTGCCGCAGAACCTGATCCGCGACAACCTCAGCGACATCCTCAAGGAAGAGGGCATGGAGTTCGAGCTGGCCGGTATTGGCGAGCTGGCCCGCGCCGCCGACGGCTCGATGCGTGACGGCCTGTCCCTGCTCGACCAGGCCATCGCTTTCGCCGGCGGTCTCGGCATCAAGCGCGAGGGCGTGGAGGAGATGCTCGGCACGGTCGGCCGCCGCACCCTCTTTGAAATCCTCGATGCGCTGGGCCGCGGCGACGGCCAGGCCCTGCTCAACGGCATCCACAAGCTGGACGAGTCCGCGCCCGACCACGCCGCCCTGCTCAACGACCTCGCGGCCGCCCTGCAGCGCATCGCCGTGCTGCAACTGCTGCCCAAGGCCGGCGATGAGGATGACGATCCCGCGCTGGAGCCGCTGGCCAAATCCATCGCGCCGGAAGACATCCAGGTCTGGTACCAGATTGCTGTGCTCGGCCGCCGCGATCTGCCCTGGGCGCCGGACCCGCGCCTCGGCTTCGAAATGACCTTGCTGCGCATGCTCGCCTTCCGTCCGGACGGCGGCGGCCCGGCAGCGGGTGCGCCACCTACCGCTGCCGCGGGCGGCAGGACGCAATCCGCGCCGGGTACGCCGCCGGCCCCGGGCCGCGCCACTGCCGCACCGGCCGCAGCACCGAAGCCTGCCGCTGCCGCGCCCGTCGCGCCGGCACCGGTTGCCGCCGCGGCACCGATCACCGTTGCCCCGGTTGCTCCACCGGCTCCGCCAAAGCCGGCCGCGCCGCCGCCGCGCGCCATCATCTCGGACGACCCCTGGGCGCTGCGCATCGAAGCCATCGGCCTCGACGGCATGACGCGCCAGCTGGCGCGCCACTGCGCCTGGGTGGGCGAGTCGAGTGGCGCCGTGCATCTGGCCCTGGAAACGCGCACCAAGCACCTGCTGACGGATGAACGCCGCACCGCCATGCAGCGCGCACTCAGTGCGCAGACGGGCAGTGAAATCAGCCTCAACATCGAAGTCGGCGGTGCTGCGGATCTGCTGAGCCCGGCGGCGGCGGACGAGAAGCGGGTCATCGAGCGGCAGCGCGCGGCGGAAGCCGCCATCGAGGGCGATCCCGAAGTGCTGGCCTTCAAGGAAGCCTTCGGCGCCACCGTGCGGCCCGGCTCGGTGCAGCCGGTCGACGGCAAGTAATTCAGACAATTCCGGAGAACAGTTTTATGAAAGGTCCCCTCGGACAGATCATGCGGCAGGCCCAGCAAGCGCAGGAAGCGATGAAGCGCGTGCAGGAAGAGATCGCCCGCGCCGAAATCACCGGCGAAGCCGGCGGCGGCATGGTCAAGATCACCCTCACCGGCAAGCACGAAGCGAAGAAGGTCGAGATCGCGGCCGATGCCCTGCAGGAGTCGAAGGACTTCCTCGAAGACCTGATCGCCGCCGCCATCAACGACGCCGCGCAGAAGCTGGAGCGCAACGCCTCGGAGAAGATGGCCAAGGTCGCCGGCGGATTGAATCTGCCCGCAGGATTGATGGGCGGCTAGGGCGAGCCGGTCCGCCGAATGCCGTCATGGCGGTGATTGGTTGATTCCCGCCTGCTTCATCCCTATTCATTGGCGGACCGTCACGTTTTCACGCTTGGCCTGAGCTGACTTATGGCTGCCTATTCCCCACGCCTGACCCGCCTGATCGAGGCCCTGCGCCGCCTGCCTGGCGTCGGGCCCAAGTCGGCGCAGCGCATGGCGTTTCATTTGCTGGATCGTGACCGCAACGGCGCCGACTACCTGCGCAACACGCTGGCCGAAGCGCTGGAAGGCATCGCACGCTGCCCGACCTGCCGCATGTTTTTCGAAGACGGCAAGTGCGCCTACTGCACCGAGTCCCGCACCACCGCCGGCCAGATCTGTGTGGTGGAGAATCCCGCCGACCTCGTGGCGATCGAGAGCGGCACCGGCTATCGCGGCCGTTATTTCGTGCTGATGGGGCGTTTGTCGCCGCTCGACGGCATCGGCCCCGAGCAACTGGGCCTGGACCTGCTGGCCCGCCAGCTTGCCGCCGGCCAGACGCAGGAAATGATCATCG
>JAQGNS010000385.1 GCA_028291705.1 Nevskia sp. | reverse complement strand
TTGGCCAGGGTGGCGCCGAGCACGGCGGGATCGCCGAGGTTGAGGCTGTCCACCCACATGCCGCGGTACAGGGTTTCCACGTAGGTCGTGAACTGCCGCGGCAGGCGCTGCTGCACGCCGACGGCGCCGCGCATCATCTGCAGGGTGTTGATGGGGAAATGGACGTTGTGCTGCAGCGGCACACCGTAGCGAGCGGCGAAGCGGGCCAGGTCGCGCAGCATGTACTTGCCCTTGGCCGGCACCATCATCGGCGAGGCGTTCTGCGTGGCCTGGAAAATGCCGCCGAGCAGCACCGGCTTGTAGATCAGTTCGGCGCCGGTCTCGGCGGCGATCTTCGGCAGCTGGGTATAGGCGAGGTAGGCGGTGGGGCTGCCGAAGTCGAAATAGAACTCGATGGTTTTGCTCATGGGTGCTCCTCGGAGCCGACGTGTAGCGATTGTTTGTTGTTTTATACGCGCCTGTCGAACGGAATCAACCGCTCACCACTTCTCCATCCATGGCCGCAGGTCCAGCTCGAAGGTCCAGGCGTCACGCGGCTGGCGGTGCAGGTGCCAGTAGTTCTCGGCGATGTGCTCCGGGTTGAGGATGCCGTCCTGGTCCTTGCGCGCATACATCTGGGGAAAGCTGGTCTTGATGAAGTCGGTGTCGATGGCGCCGTCGACCACGACATGGGCGACGTGGATGTTCCGCGGTCCCAGTTCACGCGCCATGCTTTGCGCCAGCGCGCGCAGGGCATGCTTGGCGCCGGCGAACGCGGCGAAGTTGGCGGCGCCGCGCAGGCCGGCGGTGGCGCCGGTGAAGAGGATGGTGCCGCGTTCGCGCACAACCATGCGCCGCGCCACCTCGCGGCCGGCGAGAAAGCCGGAGAGGCAGGCCATCTCCCAGATCTTGAAGTACTTGCGCGCGGTTTCTTCGAGGATGCTGCAGGGCACGTTGGCGCCGATGTTGAACACCAGCACTTCGATCGGACCGATGTCCTGCTCGATCTCCCGCACCAGCGCCTCGACTTCCTCTTCCTTGCGCGCGTCCGAGGCGAAACCGCGGGCGCGGCCGCCGGCGGCGGTGATCTCGTCCACCAGGGGTTGCAGCTTGTCGGCGCTGCGGCGGGTGACACAGGCAAAGTAGCCTTCGCGGGCGAAGCGCTTGGCGATGGCGCCGCCGGTGGCGTCGCCGGCGCCGATCACCAGCACCACGCCTTTGTCCTTGCTGCCGGTCTTGTCCGTACCCGTCTTTTCCATGGTGCCTCTCCTCCGCCGCATTGACGGTCGTCTGCTTGCAGAGTAAGTTCCATTTTGGAACTAGTCAATCGCCGAAGCACGGCGGAGCGGACATGCGCTGGGACGAAATCGAAAACCAACCCTGCTCGATCGCGCGCAGCCTGTCGGTGGTGGGTGACCGCTGGACCCTGCTGGTATTGCGCGAATGCTTCCTCGGCGTGCGCCGCTTCGAGGAATTCCAGGAGCACCTGGGGATGGCGCGGCACCGGCTATCCGACCGGCTCGGCCGCCTGGTCGAGGAAGGCGTGCTGCGCAAGGAGCCTTACCAGGACAGGCCGCTGCGCCATGAGTACCGGCTCACCGACAAGGGCAAGGATCTGTACCCGGTGATCCTCAGCCTGGTGCGCTGGGGCGACCGCTGGATGGACCAGGGCAAGGGACCGCCGGTGGTGTATCGCCACAATCCCTGCGGCCACATGACCACGCTGGTGATGGCCTGCTCCGAGTGCGGCGAAGCACTGACCGCGCGGGACGTCACACCGATGGCCGGGCCGGGACTGCGCCGTGGCGACCGGCGCCTGCACCACTACAGCGCGGGCTGATCGGCCGGAGACCGGCCGGGGGCTGCTGGGGTGTGCCGGAGCAATCCACACTCCAAACTGTGCCCTACCTCCCATAAAGGGGGCGAACCACGCGGATATGAGGCGTATATTCCCCTGGGACGGAGCTTCTCAAACAATCCGCAGTGAATCATGGCGGAATGCGGACCACTGCCAGGGGAGAGTCATGGGACTCGGGGAACGGTTGGGCGGCTTTATCCGTTGGCCCACCAGCCGCAAGCTCGCGCTGCTGGGTTCAGTCGGCGTGTTTGCCTCACTGCTGGCAACCGTTGTGAACGCCGCGCTGTTCAGCACGGTGAGCACCACAACGATGAACCTGCCGCTGCTCAATCACTACATGAGCATCTGGCTGGTGGCGCAGGTGCTGATCACCGCGGCGGTGATTCCGGCGGCGCGCGCGGGGCGTGAAGGGAAATGGGCGGCATGCCTGTTCGTCATGGTCCAGTCTCCGTTCATCGTCGGCCTGCTGCACCTGTTCGGGACCATGGGCAACCCGCTGGTCGCCATCTATCCCGCGATCATCATCCTGTGGACCCTGGTGCTGGACGAGTGGATCGGCCTGTTCGGCTTCTGCAACCTGGTGGGCTGGATGATCGCGGTCGGCCTGCTCGAGGCGACGCACCGCCTGCCCTACGCGCCGCTGCTGCTCGAACGAACCATCGATGCGCAGAACGACCCGGTATGGTTTACCGCGGTGTTCTTCCACATCCTGGTGCTGCTGGGCTTCTGCGTCTCGCTGTGCGTGCTGTTCCAGCGTACACGGCGCAGCCAGGAGATGCGCCTGGGTCTGGCTTACGACGCACTGGAACGGGCCAACCGCCTGATCCGCCGCTATGTGCCGCCGCATCTTGCCGACCAGATCAGCACCGGGCTTTACGTCGAGACCGCCAAGCCCGAGCGCCGCAAGCTGACCATCACGTTTACCGGTGTCGAATGTTTCGCCATCGCGGCGGAGGAACTCGAAGCCGAGGACCTGGCCTCGATGCTCAGCGAATACCTGTCGGAGATGGTCGCCATCGCCGATCGCCACGGCGGCACCGTGAGTCATGTCGCCGGCGACGGCATCATGACCTTCTTCGGCGCGCCGAACGTCACCAGCGATCGCGACCATGCCTTGCGCGCGGTGCGCATGGCGATGGAAATGCAGGACCGGGTCGGGGCGATGCAGGACATGTGGAAGCGCTACGGATTGGACCGGCCGTTCCGCATCCGGGTTGGCATCAACACCGGCTATGCCAGTGTCGGGGACTTCGGTTCGGAAGGCCGCAAGTTCTTTTCGGGCATCGGCTTGCAGACCAATCTGGCCGAACGCATCCAGGCCGGATGCGGGCCGGGCAAGGTGCTGATCAGCCATACCACCTGGGCGCTGGTGCACGACGAAGTCGGCTGCACCTCGCACATGGAGATGCCGCTCAACGGCGCGGGCCAGCCGCTGCGGGTTTATGAGTTGGTGCCAGACGGCGCGGCCCCGGCGACCGCGCCCTCCACCGCCCCGTTGCCTGAACCGATCACGCCCGAGACGGTACAGCAGGCGCCTCCCGCAAGCCGGCCCGGCGGTAGCGGCAATCGCATCTACATCGGCGCCACGCGCATATGGACTTTTGAAAACGCCCGATTCGACGAAGGCAGCCTGGAGCTTTCCGTCGCCGATGAGTTGGTGGTGCTGGAACGCAAGCCGCTGGAAGTGTTGCGCTATCTGCTGCGCCACGCCGGCGATGTGGTGACCAAGGACGAATTGAGCGAGGCGGTGTGGTCTGGACGCATTCTCAGCGATACCGTCATCGCCAAATGCGTCAGCCGCCTGCGCGAGGCCTTGCGCGATGACGACCAACGCATCATCAAGACCGCGCACGGTTACGGCTATCGCTTTGTGGCGGAGATCAAGATCGGCCCTTCCAAGTCGGCGACACCGCCCGCTCGTTGAAGCGGGGCGCTGGCGGGCGTCGATGGCGCGACCAGATAAAGCTCCGCGGGCCGCCCAGAACGCCTGCTGCGGACCAGCGGCGCCTCGATGTGCCGATTCCATCCGGCCGCCGGATCGCCGCTTGCCGTCGCCGCGCTGAAGCGTCCGGCTTTTCCGGGCGCCTTGGCGGCATGAGTGTGGCTGGAAATGGTATCGCGCTGTCCCCGGATCAGCATCAGCAAGGCGCCGATGCACAGAATGGAGATCAGCAGCAGCGGCCCCCATAGCAGTATTGCCGGCCCGCCAGGGATGACCGCGGCGGCCGCACCCGGCAAGTAGGCAACCGAGGCGGAGGGTTGCAGTAGCACACCCGCCGCCCGCGCTTGCCCGGCAATGCCGACGAGCAATGCACCATTGCCAGCTGAGATATAAAGCAAGCGCTTCAGAACTGAATTCTTCATGGCCGAATCTCCCTGTCCACATGACGTCGTCATCGCCGACGTGTGGTTCAAGCCTAGGGACAAAGGCCCGGCAAGTCCTGACAAAGTCCTGTCGAATGGCTGAATTAATCCTGACTTATTCTTGAATCAAACGTGCGGCGTGACGGGCATCACAATCCATACCCCGCATATGAGGTGCGATTGAATCCAGTCACCCGACACATCCGCCGCGAGCACAGGGCCGCCTCAACCACGGCTCCTGGACAAGCGAAACTCGCTCGGGGAAACACCCTTCCATCGCTTATAGGCGTGGATGAAGCTGGAAGGTTCGGAGTAGCCCAATCGCGTAGCGACCTCTTCCAGCTTCATATTGGTCGTGACCAGCAACTCGTCCGCCAGGGCTTGCAGAACCTCCTCCGTGAGCAGGCGAAATGAGGTGCCTTCCTCCTCCAGCTTTCGGCGCAGGCTGCGCGCGCCCATGCACAGCTCATTGGCGACCGTGTCCATATCCAGCAGCTGATTCGGCGCATGCAACAGGCGGTCCCGTACCCTGCCCGCAAGTCCGGTGCGGACTTGCCGCCTGGCCAGCAAGCGGCGGCATTGGTCTTCGCATAGCCGCGCCATGACCTGGTTGGCCTGGGGCAGCGCCGTGTTCAGAATGGCCGGATCGAGGAAGACCGTGTTGCTGGGCGCGTCGAATCTCGGTTCCACCCCGCACAGCTCCACGTAACGCGCGGCGTGAGCCGGCCGCGCAAAGCGGAACTGCAGACCGCGCAGCCGCACACCGCTAGGCAGCATTTCGCGGACGGCGTTCACAAAAGCCGCGAAGTCGCGCTCCACCAGGAATTGCCGCAGTTCGGCAGGAATGGCGTCGTCGTCCAGCACCGCCCGCGGCTCGGCGCTGTCCAAGCCTTCCAGGATGAAACGCGAAAAAGCATAGCTCAGATCGAGATAGCGCACCGCGACCTCGCAACCGCTGCGAAACGTCGGGCTGCTGACCATAGCGAAGCCCCAGATGCCATAGGCGGACAGGTGATAGCGCAGCCCGGCCTCAAGCCCCAGGCCGGAAACATCCGGCAGCGCCAGCATCACGTTTCGAACCAGCTGCAGCTCCTGAGCGGCGGAGATCTCCGTCTCAGGATCAGCCAGGGCCTCGCGTCCGATGCCGGTGCCTGCCAGGCACAGATCGATGCCAACGCCATGCTCTGCGGCCAGATGGGCCAGCAGCTGGGCGCTGACTATGCTCCTGCGGACGTTCCAGAACGACATGTTCCCTTCCTGCGGATTTGGCCGTAAGTATCAACCCGTCGGCGCACCACGTCATCCAGCCGGGCCCGGCTTCTGGCCGTAATTGTCAATTGCTTGGCCAGGCACAGCATTGCTCCCCGGGGCTTCGCTCACTACGCTCGCCCTCAAAGCCTTGGGACCCTCCAGCGACGGCAATTTGGGGGGTGTCTTCGGGGCGGCAAGGTGTGGTCCGGAGAGAGAACATAAAAATGACGACCTCAATGAGAGGCGGCGTAGGGGCGTTGCTGGCTGCTTGTCTGCTGCTTGGCTGCGGCGGCAACTACAGCGGCGCAGCCGTGGCCGGTGGCGGGTCGAGCGGTAGCGGCAATGTCTCCGGCGACAGCAGCTACGCCACGCCGCAAGCCTACTTTGCCGCGCAGGTCGAACCCAATATCGGCTACTGCCGCACCTGCCATATTCCCGGCGGCGTCGCCGACACCCCTGGTACGAGCACTGCCACCCAGGGCAACCTGTTCCTGCTGTCCAGCGACAGCAGCCAGGATTACGACAGCGTCATGACCGCCTGGACCAATCTGGGAAAAGGCGTCGCCGCCAACAAGTTGCTGACCAATCCTTCCGATCCGGCCCAGAATCACAGCGGCGGCCAGCCCTGGCCGCAGGGCAGCCAGGGCTATCAGGCGATGTATACGATCCTGTCCTGCTGGGACAACCCCTCGGGTTGCGCCGCACTGCTCAGCAGCAGCGGCGCGCCGGTAGCTCAGCAGCAACCCCTGTTGGGCAGTTCGCATGCGAAGACCGTATGGGCGTCCTACTGCGAAGGGCAGCCAGATGATGCGCCACTTCCAGCCGACCCGCGCTCCCTGATCGTTCCGGGAGTCAATCCGGGGAAGGCGGTCTACTTCAATGCCTATTGGGAAGATTGTCATTCAAAGCTGCCGGCGTCGGAGCAGCATCCAAAGACCTGTGGCGCCTGGCGCACCATGGCCAACCTGGGCCAGACGGCGCTGGTCGATACCTTGGCAGCCGGAAATACATCGGCGACGGATTTCGACAACACCTGGAAGAAGTGGGGCTTGACTTCGCGTCCGGCGAATTTCGGCCAACTGTACACGCTGCGCTACGGACTGAATTCCGCACCGTTCAGCAATCCATATCCATTGTCCGGCGAAGACCCCACCAAGACCAATGGCGGATCCGGGCAGCTCCCCTTGGGCCTCAGGCAGCTGAAGGACTCGAAGGGACTATGGACCGGAAAGATCGGCAGCGTCCAGTGTTTCGGCTGTCACGGCGGCCAGATCGGCGATCCATCCGCGGGCGAGAACGCACTGACCATGGCCAATCTCGGTCTTGGCAACAGCAATCACGACACCGTCATGGAGGGCTATGACAACAGTATATTGGAGCAGCTGGGCATCCCCATTTCTCTCGACGTCCTCAATCTCGGCGTAACCCAGCGCGGACAGAACAACGCCGTGGGTGGCTTCGAGTTGCTGTTCATGCTGCTCGACTACGATTCCCTGGCCATCAATCCGAACGTCGTAAAGCTTGCCTACAACTCTGCGCAGCCGCATCCGACGGGCGAGGCGCAAGATCCCCCGGCCTGGTGGAACTATGGACATCGGCCGCGCAAATTCTTCGATGCAGGTGTATCGAATGACGGCACACGCATCATCATGGCCGCCGGAGTCAATGAAGCTTCGGTACTGACACTGAACGGCAAGACCTATCGCACCTCGATCGATCAGTACGATGACGACATCGCGGCCTATTTGATGTCGCTCGAATCGCCGACCTATCCCGGTCCGATCGATACGCAACTCGCGGAACAAGGGGCAATCCTGTTCCATACCAAGAATCTCTGGGCACAGCCGGGAAATGCAGACAAGCCGCGCCCATTGGGCGGAAACGGGTCCTGCGCCGGCTGTCATGGCGCTTATTCGCCGCAGTTCGTCAATGACACTCAATATCTGGATACGCCGGCCCTGGAAGGCATCGCCGGCCACATATCGCCGCTGAATGTGATCGGTACGGACCGCGCCCGGGCGGACGAGCTGTCCCCGTATTTGCGCGATGCGTACAGCACCACATTCTGGGCTTTCCCGGAAGGTCAACCCGGCTACGTCGCCCCCGGGACCGAAGATCTCGTTACGCAGGCGCTGGATGACGGTTATCCCCCGGCCAAAAGAGTTCAGGGCGCCTGCGGATGGGAGAGGGACGTGATCGGGTACCAGGCGCCTCCGCTCTATGGAGTCTGGGCAACCGCTCCCTATTTCCACAATGGATCGGTGCCGACGGTCGAGCAGGTTCTCAATTCGTCGGAACGACCGCAGATCTGGCGGCGCAAGCTTCAAACCATCGGCCCCGTCACAGGTTTCGATCAGCGACTGAGCACTGCATACGACTACGATCGCCTGGGATGGCAGCACGACACGTTGACATGCGGCCAGATTCCCGGAAGTGCGGCGGCGAACTGTAATCCGGTAAACCCGACACAGCCGTCGATAACGGAGCTCGTGACCAATTTTCTTGAATCGAGTTTCAACTGGAGCGCCTTGCTCGCATTGCCGAATACCACCCCGAACGGCGTCGATCAACGCCTGGTCTACGACACGCGCAAGCTGGGGAACGGCAACGCCGGGCACGATTTCACGGATGTTCTGACGGATCAGGAACGTGCCGCGATCATCGAGTATCTCAAGACCTTGTAGAGGCCTATCCCTCCTTTTAGGCGCTGCGAAAGTGGCGCCCATTTTTGCTTCGCAATCCGTCGCGGTGGCCGATTTGCAGAAGGACGCGTCGCGAATGTCGGCGCACCAGGATCGGTAGTCTTGAACGGAACAGCGGAAACGTAAAAAAGGCAATACGGGATCATCTGATGGGGACAGCTTCGACACCGGCCGGTATGGCAACCAGGGGCACGCATTCACTTCGGTACTGACAGACGCGGAGCGCAAGGCGCTGATCGAATACCTGAAAACCTGTAGAGGCATACCTCCTCTGAGCTTGGCCGCCGGGCGACCGGCGGCATTCTTTTTGAACCAGTCCGGATCGGCG
>JAQGNS010000368.1 GCA_028291705.1 Nevskia sp. | reverse complement strand
CTGGCGTACTGGTAGAACTGCCGGGCCATGCGCGACACGGCGAAACAGCGGTGGCTGAAATCCGGCGGCGGTTCGTTCTGCTTGGTGCTGATCTTGCCGCTGGCTGGATCGACCTGGTATTCCCAGCTCAGGCCGTTGGAATAGGCGAAGCTGTCACGCTGGAAATCGAAATGGCGGTTGCCGGCGGGCTCCAGCACCCGCACCTCCGCGCAACCGGCGAGGCCGGCCACTGCCAGGCAAGCGAACAGCAGTTTCCCGGGGTAACGCAAGGTGGTGATCATGCGCTGACGTTACCCGAGTGCGGCCATCGCCGCCACGTTGCGCAATGGCCTGGCCCATGTCAGGCGTACGGCAGCCGCAACTCACCACTTCAGGAACGGCGGCGGACTCACCGGGTGCTTGGCGAACCAGCCACCCGCCAGCTGCATCAGCCGCTTGTGGAAGCCCTGGTTGGTAAATTGCGCCTTGACCTCGCCCACCAGCTTCGCCGGCAGGCCGAACTTCACCAGCCCCAGCGACACATCCACCAGATCGGCTTTGCGAAACACCTCGACCAGGGGATAACGCACATCCCGCCAAGCTCGCAGCTTGTGGTGCTGGTCGATCATCAACGCAATCTCCTCGTCCCACGCCGACAGGCCATTCTCCTGCAAATACTCCCTGGCCCGGATGACAGAGGGCGGCAGGTAGTCGATGGTTCCATCCGACCAGATACCGAGGTCGTGGAAACAGCCAGCAACGACAACCTTGTTGCGCTCCTCTTCACTGCAATCGCGCAAGGCGAAGCAGTAATGGACCATGCGATAGACATGATTACGGTAAGCCGCGTAGTCCCTGCCGATCTGCTGTTTCCAGCCACCGAGGATTTCCTCCAGCAAAGGAATGGATGCTTCGATGGCCATGACGGCTTTCGCTCCCGGGACCGCGGCGGATGGTGTGCAGCGATTGTCGGCTGGAAAACCGCCGCACGAGAGTGGCCCGTTTGACAATAAACGCCAGGATCAGGCCAACTCGCTTCCATGCCTCAATCCACGCAGAAAGCATGAAGATACATACCGTCGCCGTGGTGGCCTTCGACCGCATCAGCGCCTTTCACCTCACCGTGCCCTGCGCGGTGTTCGGCGAAGCCCACCCCGGCGCACCGCCGTTCCGCCTGATGGTCTGCGCCGCCGAAAAAGGACCGCTGCGCACCACGGCCGGCTTCACCGTCGATGTGGCGCACGGACTGGAGGCACTGAAGAAAGCGCACACCATCATCGTCCCGAGCTGGCGCGATCCGGCGGAGCGGCCACCCCGGGTCCTGCTCGACGGCCTGGTCGCCGCCCATCGCCGCGGCGCCCAGGTGGTAGGGCTTTGCCTCGGCGCTTGCGTGCTGGCCGAAGCCGGCCTGCTCGACGGACGCCGCGCCACCACCCACTGGGAGTTCGCCCGGGATTTCGCGACTCGCTATCCGCAGGTGCGGCTCGAAGCCGATCGCCTCTACATCATCGACGGCAGCATCGTCACCTCCGCCGGCACCGCGGCCGGCATCGACTGCTGCCTGCACCTGCTGCGTCAGCAGTACGGTGCCGAAGCCGCCAACTGCGTGGCGCGCCGCCTGGTGGTGCCGCCCCACCGCCAAGGCGGCCAGGCCCAGTTCATCGAACAACCGCTGCCGGCGAATCTACGCGACTCGCGGCTGGCCGGGCTGATCGAGCAGGTGCGCGGCAGCCTGCAACAGGCCCACACCCTCGACAGCCTGGCGCAACAGGCCTTGACGAGCCGGCGTACCTTCACCCGCCGTTTCCGCCAGCTGACCGGCACCACCGTCGGCGCCTGGCTGCTGAGCGAACGCCTGGCGCTGACGCAGCGCCTGCTGGAGACCACCGGGCAGCCGGTGGAGAGCATCGGCACCCTCGCCGGCTTCGGTTCGCCGGCTTCGCTGCGGCACCATTTCCGCGCCGCCTTCGGTGTCTCGCCGCAGAGCTGGCGGCAGACCTTCCACGGTCGCCAGGCGCATCCGAACCGAAGCGGCGGAACCATTAAACTAGCCCCATGAGCCTCAACGAAGACTGGAAGAACCGTTCCCTCGCCCACGTCTGGCATCCCTGCACCCAGATGAAAGACCACCAGTGGCTGCCGCTGGTGCCGGTCAAGTCCGCCGAAGGCGCCTGGCTGGAAGACTTCGAGGGCAAGCGCTACCTCGACGCGGTCAGTTCCTGGTGGACCAACCTGTTCGGCCACCGCCACCCGCACATCGTGGCGCGGCTGAAAGAGCAGCTCGACCAGCTCGACCACGTCATGCTCGGCGGCTTCACCCACGAGCCGGTGGTGACGCTGTCGGAGAAACTCTGCGCCCTTGCTCCCAAGGGCCTGACGCGCTGCTTCTACGCCGACAACGGCAGCTCCGCGGTGGAAGTGGCGCTGAAGATGGCCCATCACTATTGGCGCAATGTGGGCAAACCGCAGAAGACCCGCTACATCTCGCTCAGCAATGGCTACCACGGCGAAACCCTGGGCGCGCTGGCGGTGAGCGGCACCGGCCTGTACCGCGACTCGTATACGCCGCTGCTGATGCAGCCAATTCAAGTACTTTCCCCGGACTGCTTCGACCGCAGCCCCGGCGAGGCCTGGGAGGACCACACGCGGCGCCGCTTCCGCCACATGGAAGAGGCGCTGGAGCGCCATGCCGGTGAAGTGGCGGCGGTGATCGTCGAGCCCCTGGTGCAGTGCGCCGGCGGCATGCGCATGTACCACCCGATCTACCTGCGCCTGCTGCGGGAGGCCTGCACCCGCCATGGCGTGCTGCTCATCGCCGACGAAATCGCGGTGGGCTTCGGCCGCACCGGCCGCATGTTCGCCAGCGACTGGGCCGGCATCACGCCGGACCTGATGTGCATCTCCAAGGGACTCACCTCCGGCACCCTGCCCCTGGCGGCGGTGATGAGCACCGACGAGATCTACCAGGCCTTCTACGACGACTACGCCAGCTACAAGGCCTTCCTGCACTCGCACAGCTTCACCGGCAACCCGCTGGCCTGCACCGCCGCGCTGGCCACGCTGGAGCTGTTCGAACAGTCCGACGTGCTGGCCGCCAACCGCCGCTCGGCGGCGATGATGTGGGCGGCGATGACCGAGCTGTCCAGCCACCGCCACGTCATCGACATCCGCCAGCAGGGCATGATCCTGGCGGTGGAGCTGGCCAAGAACCCCCGCAAGCGCGAGGAATATCCGGCCGCCGAGCGTCGCGGCCTGCGGGTCTATCAATATGGGCTGGAGAAGGGCGTGCTGCTGCGGCCGCTGGGTAATGTGGTTTACCTGATGCCGCCCTACGTCATCACCCCGGACGAAATCGTGACCATGTGCCAGACCGCCATCGAAGGCATCGACATCGCCACCAGCGAGCCTTAGAACCGGCAAGACGGCGCTGCAACCAAATGCCCCTGGAACCCGTACTCACTGTCTGACGGGCGCGGTTTGCCGGTTCCCGGCGTATCGCGTAATTTGAAAGACATAAGGCCGCAAAGGCCGGGGCACAGAGGAGCAGCGATGAAACACGTTCAGGGCCGCATGCTGTCCCGCGTTGCAATGGTGATGATGGCGCTGCTGCCGCTGCTCGGCACACTCGCGCCGCTGCCCGCGGTCGCCGCCGACCACCCCGAAAACTGGTGCGCCGACGCCGTCGATTTCGCCATGCGCACGGCGCAATATCGCGGCTACGGCCGCAGCGCGGAATACACCGCGAACTCGATCGAACACGACAGCGACGTTTTCATCCAGCAGTATCCGGACCTGAGCAAGGCCGACATGCAGCACATCGCCGGCACCGTCTACAAGCAGCGCTGGAGTCACTTCCGCGCCGCGGCGGCGATGAGCAAATCCTGCAAGGCCAAGGCCG
>JAQGNS010000328.1 GCA_028291705.1 Nevskia sp. | reverse complement strand
TAGTCGGCGCGCTCGGTCTTGCCGCCGAGCGAGATGTTGCCGTTGTAGACCTGGCCGTCGCCCTTGGAATAATTGCCGTAGTAGGCGTGCAGCAGCCCGCCGTCCTGGCTCTTCTTGGTGATGATGTTGACCACGCCGCCGATGGCGTCGGAGCCATAAAGCGAGGAAGCGCCGTCGGTGAGGATCTCGATCCGCTCGATGATGCTGGCCGGGATGGTATTGAGATCCACCGCCGCCGAAACGCCCGAGGCCGAGGATTCGTTGACCCAGCGGATGCCGTCGACCAGCACCAGTGTGCGCTTGGCGCCGAGGTTGCGCAGCGAGATGGTGCTGGAGCCGGAGCCCACACCGCCGCTGTCCGAGGGGAAGCCGAAATTACCGGCAGAATTGAACTTGGTGTTGAGCGAAGAGCCGCTCACCGACAGGCGCGCCAGGAAATCGCCGATGGTGGCGATGCCGCTGGTCTCCAGTTCCTTGGCGGTGATCACCTGGACCGGCGAATGACCTTCCTTCTCCGACTTCTTGATGCGGCTGCCGGTGACTTCCACCGCCTGCAGCTTGGTGGCGCTGGTGCCGTCTCCCGAACTGTCCTGGGCCAGCGCCGGAAACGACGGTGCGGCCAAGAGCGCGGCGCACAGGAACAGCTGCGCCAATGTCGCCATCACATGACTAGGTTTCACGCGGTTTCTCCCTCTTTCCTTGAGTGGATCAACCGCCACAGCAACAGCTGGTTCCGGCTCGCAAATCCCCGACCCCTGCCCTGCCGCAGCGGATCATTTGACGAACAACCGAATTGTCCCTTTGTCCCGGCATCTTGCCCGCAACCCGCGGGGGCCTCACCGGTACGGCTTAACATTACACCCATGTGAAAGCCTTGTGAAAGCCGCGGCGACTACCCCTTCCAGACGCCGCCCATGCGGGAGGACGGCGAGGGGTACCCGGTTCCCGCGATTTAATGGACAATCCCGCGCAGTTCTAGAGCCCAAAAAATGCGCATATTCAGGAATCTGGCCGTGATCACGGCCACCCTCATGACCGTGGCCGCCTGCCATCTCGACCGCGACGACCCGCTGGTATTCGGCACCCGCCTGCCGCAGGCCGCGGCTGACCAAGGCCAGACCCAGGCCGCCGCGCCGGCACAGGCGCCGCAGCAGGCCCCGCTACCGCCGATGACCATGAACGAAATCGCCGTCGCCTACGTCAAGCTGGTGCTCTCCCTCGGCGAGCTGGACGAAGGCTATGTCGATGCCTATTACGGGCCGCCGGAATGGCGCGACGAAGCCAGGGCGCAGAAGCTCGACGCGGCGAAGATCGAATCCCAGTCGCAGCGCTTGATCGTGCGCCTCATCGCCACGGCGCCGGAAGAACTGCCGGCCGACCCGGAATTGGCGGCGCTGCGCAAGAGCTACCTGAAGAACCAGCTCGGCGCGCTGTCGGCGCGGGCCGCCATGCTGCAGGGGCGCAAGTTCTCCTTCGACGACGAGGCCCGCGCCCTCTACGACGTGGAGGCGCCGCACTACGCCGAATCTGATTTCCTGCCGGCCCTGAAGCAGCTCGACGCCCTCCTGCCGAAGGAGCCCGGCACCCTGGCGCAGCGTTACAACCGCTATATCGACCGCTACGCCGTCCCCAAGGACAAGCTGCAGAGCGTGATGCGCGCCGCCATCGGCTACGCCCAGCTCCACGTGCGCGGCCACCTCGAATTGCCGCAGGGCGAGCGCTTCGAACTGGCCCTGGTGGGCGACAAGCCGTGGAGCGCCTACAACTGGTACCAGGGCAATTTCTACAGCCGCATCGAGGTCAACGCCGAGCAGCCGGTCAGCATCAGCCGCGTCATCCAGCTCGCTTCGCACGAGGGCTACCCCGGCCACCACGTCTATAACAGCCTGCTGGAAAAAGACCTGGTGCGCGGCCAGGGCTGGCCGGAATACCAAGTCTATCCCCTGTATTCGCCGCAGTCCTTCATCGCCGAGGGCAGCGCGGATTTCGGCGTGGAACTGACCTTCCCGGACGCCCAGCGCCTCAATTTCGAGCGCGAACTGTTCGATCTGGCCGGGTTCGACGCAAGCCAGGTGGAAACCTACGACCGGGTGACCCGCGCCGCCAAGGTGCTCAACCCCGCCGCCATCGAGGCGGCGCGGCGCTACCTCGACGGCCGCATGGACGCGGACTCCGCCGCCAACTGGCTGCAGATCTACGCCCTGGCCTCGCCCGAGCGCGCCCACCAGCGCATCGCCTTCTTCGACCACTACCGCAGCTACATCATCAACTACTCCTACGGCGAGGAACTGATCCGGAATTACGTCGAAGCCAAGGGCGGCCGCGACGCCGGCTCCGACGCCCAGTGGCATGCCTATATCCGCCTGCTGAGCAGCCCGCGCGTGGCCACCGAACTGAACTGAGCCTTGGCACCGGCGAAAACCGCCCCCGGACTGCCGATTCGGCCGCGCCGCACGTTTAAAAAGGGAGTGGGGGCCTTTCCGCCCCCGGGGGCGTCGCTGCTACACTGCGCGGGTGCAGGCGTCAGCATTCAGCGCGCCGGATTGATGACTACTTTGGAGACAGATGATGTCGGACAGCAAGGTCTATCGTCGCATTGCGCGCATGGACGAAGAGTTTCCGGGGCTGCTCGCTGCGTTCAAGCCGGCGCTGAAAGGCCTGATTCCGGATGAGGTCAATTTCACCGAGGATTCCTACGACGAATTGTTCGCCGTCCTCTCGGCCGCCCTCTACTACGTGAAGGACGTCAAGCTGCGCAAGGCTTCCGCCAACAAGTCCGGCGGCAACCCCAAGCTGGTCGCCATGCTGGTGGACGAGGGCGTCAAGGACAAGGACGCCATCCTCGCCGCCAAGGTGCTCGATCGCCTGGCGCCGTACGTGCCGCCGAAGGTTTTCGTCACCACCCTGTCCACCATGTACGGCAGCAGCGACCCGCTGTTCCGTGAATACCACGGCGCCATCGGCCGCATCATGGCCGACCTGTACCGCATCGCCACCGGCTTCGAGCCGGGCGAGCACTGCCCCGAAGCCCTGGTGCAATGGGCTTCCGGCCCCAACCGCGAACTGCTCTTCAACGAACTGTTCGCCTGAGGTTGACGCGTCAATAAAAAAGCGGCCGGGAGATTCCCGGCCGCTTTTTTTGTTGCCGTCGCTGTCTTTGCGCCTGTAAAGAAATCCAAAAAACCGGGAGTCCGGCCCGATGCCCCGTGCCGGACTCCCTTACAACGCGCTTACAACGGAACTGCGAAAAGCGTCTTACTTGGCGACGCCGGCGCTGGTCGTCGCCGACACGCCGGTATTGAGCGAAGCACTCGGCAGGGCATTGCTGACCGTGGCGCTGGCGCCGGCAGTCGTCGCATCGACTTTGGCCTTGGCCGCGGTCTTCGCATCGCCTGCCTTGGTCTTGACCTTCGCCACATGCTGCTTGGCGTTGTCCTTGGCGGTGCCAGCGGTGGTCTTGACCTTGTCGGTCGCGGCCTGCGCCGTGTCCTTGGCGCTATCGGTCGCCGTCTGCGCGGTGCTCTTCACCGTGCCGGTGGCGGCGCTGGTGGTGTCCTTCAAGGTGCTGCCCAGGCCCAGGCCGCCCTTTGCGGTGGCGTCGGTCTGCACCGTGGCGCCGGTACCCAGGCCGAGATTCGCGCCGAGGCCGGCCTTGGCCTCCCCGTCGGCGAACGCCGCGCCTGCGGCAAGCACGGTTGCCAGGGCCAGACCGGATATCAGTTTGCTGTTCATTGAACAAAAGCTCCTTTGAGTTTCTTCAGTGGTGTCGCGGGGTTAGATGGATTCGCCCGCCCCGTTCGACGCCTGCATGATGCAGGGGTCCGGCTGAATCGATCCTGAATAGCAGCCTCTTGAAAAGGCTTTCTTTTGCGGCGGCAAAATCGCCGCCCCAAAGAAAAAGGCGACCGCAGAATCCTGCGGCCGCCTTTCCAGCAACATACTGCGTGCGGCTTACTTCGCGGCCGGGGCCGGAGCAGCAGCGTCGGCAGCCGGAGCGGCGGCCTTGGCCTTCTTGTGGTGCTTGGCCTTCTTCTTCGGGGCCGGGGCAGCTTCGGCGGCCGGGGCGGCAGCCGGAGCAGCGGCGGCAGCCGGGGCGGCCGGAGCAGCGGCCGGGGCGTCAGCAGCGAAGACCTGGCCAGCAACCAGCAGGGCGCCCGAAACCAGCAGGGTGGAAAGCAGCTTGGAACTCATTGTGATCTCCTAGGTGATGGTGTCATGCCGTCGTTCATTCCGCAGTACGGTTTGAATCGGCGCGGCAAGTATCATTGGTATTTACTGAACGGCTTCTGAACCCGGTATACAACGCTTCCCAAGGCACCGGAGCCGCACGGAACCTATCACGAAATGCCAACGAATGCCTCCCATGTAGCCATCTGGAAGATCGTCAGCACCATTCCGCATGGACGCGTCGCCAGCTATGGCCAAGTGGCCCGCCTCGCCGGTCTGCCGCGCCATGCCCGCATGGTCGGCGCCGTCCTCGGCCTCGCCCCCGCCTCGAAGAAACTGCCCTGGTACCGGGTGATCAACTCGCAGGGTCGCATCGCCCTGCCGCCAAACAGCCCCGGCTTTCGCGAGCAGCGCAAGCGCCTGCGTGACGAAGGCGTCATCGTGGTGAAGGGAAAGATCGACCTGAAGAAGTTCGGCTGGAAAGCCGGCAACGACAGTCCCCTGCTGGATTGAACCAGGGGCGCACAAGCCCCCTCTGTACCCCCGTCCATTTTGCGAAGCCGCCCCGCCGCATCTCCTGCGGACGGACGAGACGGGCGCCCCGCCGCCTGTGCCAAGCTGCGCTTGGCCGCGGCATCCCGGGCGAAGGAGCACTTCAAAGTACTCCCACCCCGCACCCCTCGCGGCAACGGCAAACAATAATCCACGGCGCCCCCAGGCCGCCGCGGCCAGTGGAGGAGAGAGTCATGATGGGTGCAGGCAAGGCGCGGCAGTTCCGCAAATTCTCGATCGCCGCCACAACGGCCCTGCTGCTGTGCGCAGCGCAGGCCGTCGCCGACGTCGACAACGCCACGCTCGGCAACGAAGCGGACGGCACCGACTGGGGCGCCTTCGGCCGCACCTTCAGCGAACAGCGCTTCAGCCCGCTCGACCAGATCAACAAACAGACCGTGCCCAAGCTCGGCCTGGCCTGGTCGCTGGATCTGCCGGACGTGTGGAACGTCTCCTCGGCGCCGGTGGAAGTGGACGGCGTCATCTATATCGCCGTCGGCTTCAGCGTCATCTACGCGGTGGACGCCGTCAGCGGCAAGCAACTGTGGAGCTACGACCCCAAGGTCGACCCGGTCAAGATGCGCATGGCCTGGGGCATCCGCGGCCTGTCCTTCTGGAAGGGCAAGGTCATCGCCGGCGTGCAGGACGGCCGCCTGTTCGCGCTCGATGCCAAGAGCGGCAAGCTGCTCTGGGAAACCCTCACCACCGAGCCGGGCGACAACCGCTACATCACCGGCGCGCCGCGCGTGTTCAACGGCAAGGTCATCATCGGCCACGGCGGCGCCGACTTCGGCCACGTGCGCGGCTACGTCACCGCCTACGACGCCGAGACCGGCAAGCAGGACTGGCGCTGGTATATCGTGCCCGGCGATCCCGCCAAGGGCTTCGAGAACAAGGCCATGGAAATGGCCGCCAAGACCTGGAACGGGCAGTGGTGGAAGTTCGGCGGCGGCGGCACCGCCTGGAACGCCATGACCTACGACCCGGAGCTCAACCGCGTCTACATCGGCACCGGCAACGGCGGCCCGTGGAACGCCAAGCTGCGCAGCCCCGGCGGCGGCGACAACCTGTTCCTGTGCTCGGTGGTGGCGCTCGACGCCGATACCGGTGAGTACGTCTGGCACTACCAGACCGCCCCCGGCGAAAGCTGGGACTTCAACTCCACCATGGACATGGTGCTGGCCACCATCAACATCGACGGCAAGCCGCGCAAGGTGATCCTGCACGCGCCGAAGAACGGCTTCTTCTACGTCCTCGACCGCGAGACCGGCAAGCTCATCTCCGCCGAGAAGCTGGGCAAGGTCACCTGGGCCAAAGGCATCGACATGGCCACCGGCCGTCCCATCGAAGAGCCCGGCGTGCGCTACGAGGACGGCGAAGCCCTGATGTGGCCCGGCTCCGGCGGCCTGCACAACTGGCAACCCATGTCGTTCAGCCCGGACACCGGCCTTACCTACATCCCGGCGCACGAGATGGCCGGCTACTACAACGACAAGGGCTTCGACCCCAAGACCTACGACATGGACCGCGACGGCTCCATGGGCATCCATGCCTTCTTCGACGATGTGCCGAAGAGCGCCGGCAGCGCCTCCCTGCTGGCCTGGAACCCGGCGACGCAGAAGAAGGCCTGGGAAATCCCCCTGCCCGGCGCCACCAACGGCGGCGTCATGAGCACCCACGGCGGTCTGGTGTTCCAGGGCCAGTCCGACGGCAAGTTCGTCGCCCGCGACGACAACACCGGCGCCGTGCTGTGGAGCGCCGACATGGGCGTGGGCACGCAGGCGCCGCCCATCACCTACAGCGTCGGCGGCAAGCAGTACGTCAGCATCCTCGCCGGCTGGGCCGGCGGCCAGATGCTGCTCGGCTCGCTCAGCGCCCAGCATGGCTGGGTCGGCCGCAACCATCCGCGCCGCCTGCTCACCTACGTGCTGGATGGCAGCGCCACCCTGCCGCCGTCGCCGCCCTCGGCGCAGCCGGTGCCGGTGGATGACGCCGCCTTCAAGGTCGATCCCGCCCTGGCCGAGAAGGGCAAGTATCTCTACCAGCACTGCCTCATCTGCCACGGCACCGCCGTCGTCGCTGGCGGCTTCGCGCCGGACCTGCGCGCCTCGGCCATCCCACTGTCCGCCGAAGCCTTCGCCGCCGTGGTCAAGAACGGCGGCCTGCAAAGCAAGGGCATGCCGCCCTTCGCCGAGCTGAGCGACGAGGACCTCACCGCCCTGCGCCACTACATCCGCCAGCAGGCGCGCTACAAGCCCAGCGCCTGGGACCAGATCAAGACCGCCTGGCACTTCATCTGCCTGATGATCAAGATGAAGCTGATGGCACTGGGCTGGATCAAGCCGTAGGGCGGCGGCTGGAACTCAGCGCAGCGTCTTCACCCACGCCTCTGTCTCATCCCAGAGGCGTGCGGCGACGCTCTGGTCCAGCGCCTCCGCACTGGGCTGCGCCGGCTGGCACTTGTCGTAATACAGGCCGCCGGCGAGCCGCGGATGCGTCGCGCAATGGATCTGCGTCTGCGCCCCTTCCTCCGGCGTCAGCAGGAAAAAGCCTTCTACCGGTGCCAGCGCATTGCGCATGCCCTCGATCAGCCGGTTTCCCGCCAGCCCCTTGGCGGCGATATTGGTGAACACCGCACCGGGATGCAGACAATACGCCTGTACCTTCGCAGCCTCGGCGTAGCGCCGTTGCAGCTCAAAGGTGGCATGCACCAGTGCCAGCTTGGACAGGCCATAGGCGGTCCAGGAGTTGTAGGGCAGCGGCGACGCGAACAGCCCCGCGTTCGAGCCGCGCGTGTGCAGCATCGACACCACGTTGACCACCCGCGCCTCACCGGCCTGTCGCGCCGTATCCCGCAGCAAGGGCAACAACAGATGGGTCAGATGCTGGGTGCCGAGGTAATTGGTGCGCCACTGGATCTCGAAGCCGTCCGCCGACAGATGCGGCTCCTTCCACTGCGAGAGCAGGTCGAGATGGACGCCGGCGTTGTTGACCAGCACATCGAGCCGAGTGCCTTGCGTACCGGCATACCACGCCGCGAAACGTCTTACGGAATCGGCGTTGCACAGGTCGAGCGGATGCGCGGCGATATCCGCCGCGTCCACGGTCTGCGAGCTCTGCCGCAGTGCCGTGCGCGCAGCTTGCGGATCGGAACGCGTGGTGATGACCACCGACGCGCCCCAGACCGCCAGCGTCCGCGCCGTCTCGAAGCCGATGGAGCCAGGCGATGCGCCCGTCACGATGATCTTCCTGCCGCGCAAATCGACCGGCTCCGCATAAGGTGCGGCGGCGAAGAGACTGCGGATGCGACGCGACAACGGGCGTGTAGGGCGTGCGGGTGTCATCGAGACGGACGGTGTCGGCGGAAACTTCCGCTCCGTCCTATCAAATCATGCCGGGCAATCGACGCCACCGTCCGTCCGGATGATGGAGCGCACCCCAAAATCCCCTGTCATTCTGAGCGCAGCGAAGAATCTGGCCAGATCCTTCGCTGCGCTCAGAATGACAAGCACTTATTGACATCAGGTCTACGGACTCAAGCTCCTGCTGCTCGCCACCGTCCGCGTGCGCGCCGACAGCGCCGCGTTCGAATACAGCGCCGCCTTCTCCATCACCGCATCGACGAAGGCGCGCGTCTCCAGCGGCGTGCTGTGGCGCACCCAGCGCGCGGCCTGCTCCGTGCCCCAGCCCTGTGCGTCGGCGGGCAAGCGCTGGTCGATGAAGTCAGGACCGCAGTTGTAAGCGGCGATGACCAGCAACAGCCGCGTCATCGGCGCATCGACATAGGAGAAGTGATCCTGCAAGGCGCCGAGATAAGCCACGCCGAGCTGGATGTTGGTGGCGGGATCGCGCAGCTCCGCCAGCGTCGGCTTGCGATCGGTACCGTGCATGAAGCGATAGCCTTCACGCGCACCGGAGGCCGGCACCAGCTGCATCAGGCCGCGCGCACCGGCCACGGATACCGCATCGCTGCGGCAACCCGACTCGATCTCGATCAGCGCCGCGACAAACTCCGGCTGCACCCGGAACAGATCCGCCGCGGCCCAGGCGATGCGATAGATGTCGGCGCTGCAACGGCCGCCGGCATAGCGCACCGCTTCGGCTTCGACGTCGCCGAAGGGATAGGACGCGCCGACGTGATT
>JAQGNS010000322.1 GCA_028291705.1 Nevskia sp. | reverse complement strand
GCCGCGCTTCTCGCCTCGCGCCTGGCCGAGGCGACGGTGGCGGATACATCACTCCGGTTCGATCCGATCACGGCGCTTTTGCCCTCCACCACCAGCTGCGGTGTGTAGACCTCGAAGCCGCGGACCGAGGCATAGACCTGTTGCCGGGCGGTGAAGGCGGCGGCGGAAAACGGATCGACCCAGCCCTCGTTGTCCCAGTAATCGACGTGGAACGCCAGGGGCAGGAGGTCCTCGCGTGTCGACAACTCGCGCAGCACCGCATCGGCCGGCGGGCAGGACGAACAGCCCTGCGAAGTGAAGAGTTCGAGCAGCAGCGGGCGCTGCGGCGCGCTTGCATCGGCCAGGGACGGGCCGCCGGGAGCCAGCAGCAGGAGCGCCGCCGCCAGGATGAGACCGCCTGCCTGCCAGGACAACCGCTGCCGGATTGATCGCTGCATTGTGTCCTCCATCAAGAATCGGTTTCGCCAGGCGCCATCGCTGCCGTGGTCCACGGCAGCCGCGCATGACCGGGAATTTCCTGATGATGGACGCCGGGGCGGCGCTCCGCCACGTCTTCGAGTTCCGAATCCATGTCCCGGCGTCCGGACGGCTGGCGCCGCGCGGAGCCTGCGGAGTGTAATATTTCGAGGGACCGCCATATCCCCCGACCGCTATGCCCAAGAAAAAAGAAGAAGAAACGCTAGGCCGCCAGGCGCTGAAAACCAGGCGCACCCGCGAAAGCCTGATCAATGCCACCGTTTCGCTGATCAAGGAGGGCGGCTTCGCCGCCGCCAGCTCCAGCCGCATCGCCGAGCGCGCCGGCATGACCTGGGGCGCGGCGCAGCATCATTTCGGCTCGAAGGAAGACATCCTCGATGCGATCCTGGAGATGTCCTACGAGAAATTCATCGGCACCATGACGGCGCCGGGCCTGCGCGGCGGCGCCATGACGGACCGCGTCGGCGTGTTCGTCGACCGCATGTGGACGCATTACCAGAGCGACCTATACCTGGTGGCGCTGGAAATCCTGCTCGCCACGCGCGAGGCGACCGACCACGCCGACCGCGCCTGGGAAGCGCGCCAGGGCAAGGCGCACCTGAAAATCGTGCGTGAGATCTTCCCCGATTCGAAGCTGAGTGACGTCAGGATCCAGGAGGCGCTCACCTTTACCCACTTCTGCCTGACCGGGCTGAGCATCGAGGGCATTTTCGAGTCGCAGGTGAAACACCTGGGCCGGCACCTGCAGCGCATCAAGCAGGCCATGCTGGGAATGCTGTCGACGGGCTGAACCGCCGCCTAGGCGGCTTTGACCCCGTTGCGCAACCTTTCTATGCCACAGCCGCCCTCCCCGATCAGCCGCCTCGCCGCCGCCAGGATGGCCGCGGTGTCGATGCCGCGCAGGTAATCGACCGGCTTTTCGGCGCTGACCAGGGCACGCACCCGCGCTTCCGGCGGCACCCATTCGCACAGCTGGCCGGCCGACCAGCACACGGCCGCCGTGCCGGCCACCCAGGCCAGATGCAAGGAGCCCGTGTCGGGGCCCAGATGCAATATGGCGCCGTCGATGACGCGGAACAGCTGCGCCGCATCCAGGGTGCCGGCGTAGATGCGCCAGGGCTTGAACGGCAGCAGCATCAACAGCGCTTCGAGGGCCTCGATTTCACGCGGACAGCAGGAACTCGACACCACCAGCCGGAACTGCGGCAACTCGGCGCGCAGCGCCACCAGCAGATCCGCCATCTGCTGCGGCGGCAGTTCCTTTTGCCTGGCGCTGGCACAGGGACTGATGTGCAGATAGGTTGCGCGGTGTTCTTCTCCGAGGTCGGCGGGCAGGGTCACCGCCCGCAATTCGATTTCGAAATGCGGCGCGGCACAGCCGATGCCGGCCTGCTGCAGGCATTTCCATTTCTGCTGGTAGCGCGGCTCGCAGCGGTACGGGTATTCCATGACATGGGTATTGAAGCGGCGCCATGCCGGGCGCTGCTCCTCGAAAGGTTTGCGGCCCAGGCGATAACGCGCTCCACTCAGCCGGCTGATGATGCAGGAGCGATTGCTGCCCATCAGGTTGATGCAGGCGTCGAAGCGTTCGCGCCGAATCAACCGCGCCAGGGCGAAATCGCTGGCCTGGATCGCTTTGGGACGCTCGTGATAGTCCCATACCCGGTCGATCCAGGGTGCGATGCGCAGCAGGGACGACCAACGGGCATTGGCGATGCAATGCAATTCGGCGCGGGGTAGCGCCTGCCGGATGGCCCACAGGGCTGGCAAGGCGTGCACTAGGTCCCCCAGCCCGGCGATATCAATTACCAGGATCTTGCCGGTTTCAGGCAAATTCCCGATGAAATCCGGGGTAACCGTCTTGTAGCGCTTACTGAATAGGGACATACCTGTGTATTGGCTGGATGACGGCACTTCCCGCCCGCCAGGCCTGCAACGCCGGCTGCAACGGCAGGGGAACGGGGGACAAGAGCAGTTCAAGGACCCGTTTCATAAGTAAAAATTCCCGCGAGAAACATTCCTTAACCGACCGTGAGCATGCATCGGCGCACGGCGCCTTTTGGCGTCATATAACAAGACGCCGTCCTACCAGGACCTTACAGTGAGCGCGACCAATCGCAGGGAGCGCTATCGATGAGCCTGGTAAATCGCCTCAACAAGGCGCTATGGACGCCCTTGCTTCATCTCAGCGTGTGGGCCACCCGCACTCCCGTGCGCCATCGCCTCGCCGGTCGCGCGCTGGAACGGTTGCTGGGGGGATTGACCACGTCCTTGAAAACGGCGCAGGCACAGCCGGACCTGGCCGGCGTTGCACGGGAGTGGCAGCGCATGATGCCCTCGCGCCGGATGGTGCCGATCATCGAGGAAAGCGCGGAGACGGTGGTCGCGGAAATCCATGCCCAGTGCCCTTACCGCGGCAGCGGCAACGTCCACGGCTGCCAGCGCATGATGGAATACGACCGGAAAATGCTGGAAACCATCGGCGGCGAACTGGTGGTGTTGCGCTCGCAAGCTGAACCGGGCGTCAGCGTGTGCCAGGTGGCGCTGCGGCGCAAGGGCGCCGACTGGTCGGACCTGGTGCCGGCGCACGTCCGCGCCGGCGGTGCCGCCCCTGCCGACTGAGCCGGGAAAGTCCGGCTACTTGCCGGCGGGAACCTCGGACGTGATCTGGCCGGGCGTCTCGAAGTACTTGGAAACCACGTGAGCATCGGCGGAATAACCCACCACCCAGACGCCGCGGCGCCCCACGTAACGCACCGCCCTGACGCAGCGGCCATCGTTGGCGCCCAGGCTGTCCTTGTCCCATTGCAACTGCGTGCCGCAGGCCGCCGTGGCATCCGGGTGGCCCATGTAAAGGATCACGCGCGTCTCCTCGTCGCCACGCGCAATGCGGGCATAAGCCTTGGTGGCGCGCCAGTCGAACAGTGACGGCAACACCAGGGCGCCGATGATGACGGCGATCAGGACGATGACGAGGGCGATACGGAGTCTGCTGCTGCGAGTCATGGATCTATCGGCGGTGTGATGCGTCTTGCTGTATGACCCCTGCGCGGATGGCACGCGGGACGGCTCCCCTTACACGAATCATCGTAATCGCCAACGGCATCTCTTGAGAGACGGCGATATAACGGGACCGGGGAAGGATAAGGCCACACCGCCAGGAAAGCGATGCGGCCGGACCAGGCCACCGGCGCGCTCCGGCGGCACTGCCAAGAACGGGGGGTTCCAGGCCGGGCGACCTATTTCGAGAACTTCCCCTTCAGCTTCAGCACGCCGTGGATCATTTTGACGATGCCGCTCGGCACCGGCTTCTGCGTCAGCAGGCCGGAGACCTGTTTCTTGTACTTGTCGGTGAGCGGCGGCACGAACATGCGCGGGTCGCCCAGTGCCGGGCCGTCGATGACGATGGAGCGGGCATTGGAGCATTCGTTGAAGGTGTGCCAGCCCATCATGCGGCCGATGCCGCTGGTGTTGACGCCGCCGAACGGCAGGTAGGCGTTGGTGCCGGACTGGATCACGTTGTGGTTGACCACGGTGCTGCCCGAAGTGGTGTGGCGGATGTGGTAGTCGATCTCCGCCTGGTCCTTGCTGAAGATATACAGCGACAGCGGCTTGTCGCGCGCGGCGACATAGCGCGTCACTTCCTCCCGGCTCTGGTACGGCACCACGCAGATCACCGGGCCGAAGATTTCTTCCTGCATCACCTTCATCTCGGGGGTGACATTGCTGATGATGGTAGGCGTGACCAGGCGCTTTTCCGGCACGTATTCGCCGCCGCAGACGATCTTGGCGCCCTTGGCGCGGGCATCCTCGATCAGGGCGCGGACGCGGTTGAAGTGGCGCTCGTTGATGATGACCGGATAATCCGGGTTCTGCGCGAAGCCCTTGCCGTCGGCGTTGTACTGCGCGGTGAACTCCTTCGCCAGGGCCTCGGTAAAGGCCTGCTCGACGGAGGCATGCACCAGCAGGTAGTCCGGCGCGATGCAGGCCTGGCCGCCGTTGCACATGCGGCCCCAGGCGGTCTTCATGGCGGTGTCCGCGATATCGGCACTGGCGCCGATGATGCTGGGGTTCTTGCCACCCATCTCCAGGGTGACCGAGGCGCAGTGGTCCGCCGCGCCCTTCATCACCAGCTTGCCGATCTGCGTATTGCCGACGTAGAAGATGTGGTTGAAGGGGCAGGCCAGCAGTTGCTGCGCCGTTTCCGCCCCGCCCTCCACCACCGTCACCTCGCCACCCGGAAAAGCTTCAGCGACGATCTTCGCGACGACGCCGGACGAGTGCGGCGCCAGTTCGGACGGCTTGAGGACCACGGCGTTGCCGGCCGCCAGCGCGCCCAGTACCGGCAGGAAGCCGATGACATAGGGGGCATTCCAGGTAGCCAGGTGCAGCACCACGCCCTTGGGCTCGTAGTGCACGTAGCACCGCTTGCCCAGGGTCATCAGCGAGGGATCGACCGGCTTGTCCGGCATCCAGTCCTTCAGGTTGGCGGCGATGAAGTCGGCTTCGAACTTCACCATCAACAGTTCGCCGTCGGTGTCGATCGGCGCCAGGCCGCGCTCCAGCCGGACGGCCGCGTAGATCTCTTCCTTGTGCGCCAGCATCGCCGTCACCAGGCGCTGGATCTTTTCGATGCGCTGCGCGGCGCTGGTCTGCGCCAGCGACGGCGCCAGTGCAGCGGCGCGGTCGAAGGCGGCGCGGGCGGCGGACTGCGGTGCACGGATGTCGACGACAGTGCTCATGGTTCTGATCTCACGAATGGGCGAAGGATGTCTGCCGCATGCACTGAAGGGGTTTTCCGCAGGCAGCAGGACCGGCAACAGAAACGGCTCGTCCCCGCCGCGGCAGGGACGAGGAACAAGGGGGTGGTGCGCCGCGCCGGGTCAATGCCCACCCTGCGCCGCCGCGGACGGCGAGAATTGCGCAGCAGTCATCGGCTGGTTGAGGCGCCACCACTGGGTGCTTTCGTTGGTGAGATAGCCGGCTTCATAGGTACCGGCGGTGAGGTCGTGGTAGATCGAAGCGCCGCGATGCCAGCTGCCGGATTCCTGCGAGTAGTGATAGGTGATCAGGGCCACGCGCCAGAGCTGGGCGCGGTTGTCGTAGTTGTCGGCCATCAGCGCCAGCCAGGAGTCCTCGTCGGCGTAGATCACGCGCTTGGCGTAGATATGGCGCACACCCTGCTTCAGCGTGCCCTCGATGACCCAGACACGGTGCGCCTCGTAGCGCAGGTAGTCCGGGTTGACCGTGCCTTCCTTGATCAGGTCCTTGTACTTCACTGCCGGATCATTGACGCGGAAGTTGGCATAAGGCAGGTAGTATTCCTTCTTGCCCACGATCTTCCAGGTGTAGCGCTCGGGCGAGCCGTTGAAGCCGTAGTCGTCATCCACCGTGCGCAGGCCCGCCGGCGGCACCGGGTAATCGAAGCCCACTTCCGGCGCCTGGCGCACCCGGCGCACACCCGGCAGGTACTGCCAGGACATGGTGCCCTCGTTGCTGTAGTCGTTGGGCTGGTAGCCGACCGCGACGAAACCCTTCTGCCGTTCCGGCAGCAGGAAGCCATCGTAGAAGTAGGCGTTGATGTGATCCTGGTAGGAGAAATAGTTCTTGGGATCGCTGCCCAGAGCCATGTCGGCGAATTTCTCGCGCCCCCAGGCGACGCTGCCGCCGGCGTAGACATCGGCGATGTCGCAGACGCATTGCTCGGTCCACACCTTGCCGGCGTTGGACACGTTCCAGATCGCCTCCAGGCCGCTCTGCGGCATCGGGAACAGGTAGCCGCCGCCCATGCCGGTCACGCCCTTGCCGTCGTGGATCACTTCGGCATTGACCGCATTCTTTTTGGTGTTGTCACAGACGAAATTCGGCGGCGCGAAGTCGCGATGGCTGGGATAGACATCCATGCGATAGGTTTGCGGATACTTGGCGAACAAGGCCTTCTCGCCATCGGTGAGCTTGTCCGCGTACTTGGACTGGTTCTGCGCGGTGATGGAGAACAAGGGCTTTTCCGCGGCGTAAGGCCCGGGCTCGAAGCCGGACGGCCCTTTCATGCCGGGCCAGGTGCCCTGGTACTTGCCGGTGTACTCCGCCACGCCGTCGGGAGTGCCGGCTTTCTCGGCGCCGATGCAGGTGAGCCGGGAACCGCCGAGTTCGGCGGCCTTGTCCGCCGCTACCTTGGCCTGTGCGGCGGGAACCGCGAGCGCGGCGCAAGCCGCTGCCGCGCATGAAGCCAGGAACAGTTGCAACTTCATTATTGCTCTCTCCTCGTTGGCACTGCGGGGATGCGGCTGGATCCCCTTATTTATATGCAGCTGTTCCGCCGCGCGCAGCGTGGGCCACGCACTTTGCAGCGTCTACCGTGATGCTAAGCGCGTGTGGTTTGCGTGCTTCGTCCGAAGTGACTAATTTTTGTTTCTTAATTGCGTGACATGGCGCTCAAAAAAAACGGCGGCGTTGATCGGCAACGGCGCCGCGGAAACGGTTGAGAAAGGAGTCGTGGGTGGTATTTCGCCGCGACGCCTAGCGCTTCTGCGTCCACTCGCGGGTCTTCCGCCGCTTGCTGCCATGGCCGCTGGCGCCGGGCTGCTGGTGACTCCAGCCGAGCGCGCCGAGAATGCGCCACACCTGGACTTCGCTGTAGTTGCGTCCGAAATGGCGCGTGATCAGTTGCCGCACACGGCTCAACGACCAGTCGTTGCTGACGAAACCATGGGCCATGCCGCCCTGCTGCAGCAACAGCCCGAGTTGCTGGCGCTGCGCGGTATCGAGGCCAGCGGGACGTCCCAGGCGCGGCGCGTTCTTCAGCGCGGCCAGGCCGCCCTCGCCCATCTTGCCGGACCAGCGCCGCACGGTTTCGCGGCTGACGCGCAACCGGTCGGCCACCTCGCTCTGGCGCAGCCCCTGCAGCAGCAGCTCGCCGGCCTGGATGCGGCGATGCTCGAGCTCCTTGCGCGAAACCGCCGCAGGCATTCTTTCCTCCACGCGATCGGCGGCGTGCGCCGGGACGCGGGCTGTGCCCCCCGCACGCCTGCGCAACTGCGGCAGACGGGCGGACGGCGGCGAGGTCCTGTCCATCTCCGGCGACTTCCCTGGATGCGGTTCAACCGACATAAGGTTCAAACGATTCCTTGGGCGAGCCGCATTCCGGACAGGTCCAGTCGTCCGGCAGGCTCTCGAAACGGGTGCCGGCGGCGATGCCATGGTCCGGCATGCCCACCGCCTCGTCGTAGATATAGCCGCAGATGATGCAGATCCATTTTTTCATGGGTCGGAGTTCAGGGTGTGTTCAATGGTTTGTTTCAACAGTCGCGTCATGGATGATGCGTTCTTGTGCAGGATGCACATGCTGACGCGCATTACTCTTGACCAACAGGCGGTTGATACGCCGGGCGTTGTGATGGTTGTAGTCGTATTCCACATCGCCGTTGCCGTTGACCAGCTCGGCATTGGGGAAGCGCTTCATCAGTTCGCTGATCATCAGTCCGCCCTGCACGCGCACCAGATAGGTGCCGATGCAGAAGTGGGCGCCGGCGCCGAACACCAGATTGCCGTCGAGACGCCGGGTGATGTCGAGCTGACGCGGACGCTCCCATTTCTGCGGGTCGACCCAGGCGGCGGTGAGGTTGAGCAGGATCGACTGGCCCTTGCGGATATGCTGGCCGCGGAACTCCGCATCCTCGCTGGCGAAGCGGTACTGCGGCATCTTGCCGAAGGCGCCGACGCGCAGCAGTTCGATGATGGCGTTCTCCATCAGCTCCGGCCGTTGCCGCAGCAGGCGATACTGCTCCGGGTTGCTGAGCAGGCCCTGGATGGCGTAGGTGTGCAGGTCGGTTGCGGTATCCGAGCCGGCGACGATCACCGCCTGGATCATGGCCATGATGTCGTAATCGCCAAGCCGGTCGTCGCCTTCGCTGGCGCTGATCAGGCTGCCGACGAAATCGTCGCCCGGATGGGCGGCGGCGCGGCGCTGGGCGATGAGGTCCCTGAAGTAGGCGAAGCCGGTGAGCGAGGTCTGCATCGCCGCCTGCCGCTCCTTCGCCGGCAGGTTGATGCGGGTGGACTTGATCACGCTGACCGCGAATTCCTGGAAGAAGGCTTCCTTGTTGGTCGGCACGCCGACCATGCGGGCGATGGCGCGCACCGGCAGTTTCTCCGCGATCATGCTGAAAGCGTCGAACTGTTCCGGCTCGCCGATCTCGTCGAACACGCCGGTGACGAGGTCGCGGATCTTGGCGTCGATCTTGCCCATCACCGGCTTGGAGAAGGCCGGCATGGCCAGCTTGCGCAGCCGCAGGTGATCCTGCGTTCTGGTGGCGAACAGGCCGTGATCGAGCGAGCGTTCGAAATCGTTCTTCTCCGCTTCCGGCTTTTCCGGCGGGGCATGCTCCCAGGCCTTGTAGTTGGGGGTGAAGACGTTGTTCTTCAGCATCTCGGCGCAGGCGTCGTGGGAGCTGACCACCCACATGTTCAGGTCCTTGTGCCAGGCCACCGGGTATTCCAGCACCATCTTCTCCCAGGTGGCCCAGGGCGAGCGGATGAAGTCTTTCGAATACGGATTGAAGATGCGGCCGTCGATTTCGACGCGTCCCTCGGTGGCGGTGCTGGTATTCATGGCGTTCTCCTCCGGTATGGGTTCAGCGTGCGGCGCCCGATTGATCGATCCCTCAGGTCTGTTCCGCTTGATCCTGCTGTCCGGCCAATGATTCGGCCGGCTTGTCGGCGCGCGGTTTGGGCGCGGCGACAAAAAACTTGGCGAGGCGCCCTTGCGGTGTGGGCAGCTCTTCGCCGCGTTCGGCGGCGATGCCGGCCAGCATCTGGTGCAGCGGCACCAGCCAGTGCCATTCGTCGAAATGCAGGTAGTCGCTCATGGCCTGGCGCACATGCGGCAGGTCGCCATCCGCCCGCTCGATCAAGGTGCGGCGTATTTCCACGTGCCAAGGCGTGCCGGCCGCCTGACGCGCCTTGACCGCGATGACCCCGGTGGCGGCGCCGATGGTGAAGGTGCCGATGGCCCGGTGCAGCAGCAGGCCCTCTTCCGGCGAGAAGCCGTAACGGCCCATGGCGCCCAGGAACTGGTCGAGCACGTCGATCTCGACATGCGGGCCGATGCTGCCCTTGAGGAATTCGCCGACCAGCTCCGGCTCCTTCATGAAGGTTTCGAACATCTCCTCGGCATAGTGCATGGCCAGCTGCGACCAGTGCGCATGCTCCTGGTCCGGCAGGCGCCGGCTCAGGGTCAGCTGGAAGGCGGACAGACGCAGCAACTCGTTGCGGTTGCGCACATAGCGGTAAATGGTGGCGACGTTGACGCCGAGACGTGCCGCCAGCTGCTTGAAGCTGACCTTGTCCAGGCCGATTTCCAGCGCGGCGGCGATGATCGCCTGGGTGTTGAGGCTGGGCGGACGGCCGACACGGGGGGGCGGCGCCGGCATCGCCTTGGTTGCCGCCAGAACCGGTTTCAGCGCCAAGTTGGGTGCACGCACGGACATGGCCAAACTGCCTCCGGGAAGTTATGCCACTATTTTTGCGATATCCATCGCAAAATGTAAAGGGGCTCCTCCCGCAGTGGCTTTTTTCCCGAAAAAAAGGGCGGACGAGGCGCCGCAAGGCGCCCCGTCCGGTCATTTCAGTGCCGGTAACCCCGGACCCTGACCTTGAAACTCATCGCCGGCCCCGGCGTGGGCGCGGTCTTGGTCTTCA
>JAQGNS010000288.1 GCA_028291705.1 Nevskia sp. | reverse complement strand
ATCGTCTGCGCGACTCACCAGAAACTGAGAGACCTGACCGCGACCGGGCGCTTCCGCGAGGACTTGTATTACCGCCTGTCCGAAATCGTCGTCACCATCCCGCCGCTGCGCGACCGGATCGGCGACGCGGCGCTGCTGGCCCACCACTTCAAGAACAAGTTCAGCGCCCAGGAGTCGCGCGTGGCGCTGCACTTTTCCAACGAAGCGATCGGCGCGATCGAAGCGTACCCGTGGCCGGGTAATGTGCGCGAGATGGAAAACTGCATCAAGCGCGCCGTCATCATGACCGACGGCGCCACCATCGCCGCCGACGACCTCGGCCTGTCCGGTCCGGCGCCCGACGAAGAGCCGTTGAACCTGCGCCAGGTGCGCGACGAGGCCGAGTACAAGGCCATCGTCAAGGCGCTGGCGCGGGTGGACGGAAACATTGTCAAGGCGTCCGAGCTGCTGGGCATCAGCCGGCCGACCATGTACGACCTGCTGGCGCGGCATGCGATCAAGTCGGCGAGCGCCTGAGGACAGCCGAGCGGTGCGCCCGCGGCGTGAGCCGGTCCCACCGGTCGCGCCGATGCCGGCTTATGTGTTCCTGGCGGCGACCGTCGCCTTCATCGTCTACGGTTCGCTGTTTCCGTTCGATTTCGTCAGCCCGGGCTTGCCAATCGACAGTTTTTTCGCCGAATACCATGTGTTTGCGAATCGGTCTGATGCGCTCGACAACTTCTTTTTGTTCGTTCCGCTGGGGATCGGCCTGGCGGTGGCCTTCCGGCGCCCGGCGGCACGCTCGGCCGCCGCGCTGATGGCGATCCTGGTGCTGGCGATTGGAATCCAGCTGGTCCAGCTGTACCTGCCCAGCCGCGTCGCGTCGGCGGCCGACGCGTTCTGGAATACCGTGGGGATGGGCGCCGGCTTCCTGATCGCTGCGCGCGTGCGCCATGCGTTGCGCGCGCAATTGGTGGGGCACGAGGCCGGGGGCGACCTGTTCGCGGCGGGCCTGTTGCTGCTGTGGCTGCTTTACGAATCGTTTCCGTTCGTCCCCACCCTGGACATCGGCCTGCTGCGCGAGCATGTCAAAGGCGCCGTGTTCGCGCCGACGTTTGAATTGATGCGCCTGGTCCAGCACGCACTGGCGGCCGCGCTGGCTGGCATAGCCGCCGCGCGCGTCGGCTTGCTGCGCCGGCCGGCGCGTGGGGTGATCGCGCTGGCGGCGCTGGCGCTCACCCTCGAGGTGCTGGTTCCTTATGGCAGCCTGCGGCGCGAAACGTTAATCGGCATTGCGCTGGGGCTCGGGGGCGGCTACCTGGCGGCGCAATGGCGCCGGGATCGCGGTGCCAGCATCGCGTTCGCACTGGCGCTGGCCGCTTACCTGATCACCGTGCTGACGCCCTATCGCGGCCAGGCGGCCGATGCCGGCTTCACCTTTACGCCGTTCTCGCATGTGCTGTGGCACGGCGCAGTCAACGACGTGCCCCCGGCGGCATTCGAGGCGTTGGCGATCGGCGCCCTGATGTGGTCGGGCATGGCGGCCGCGCCGCGCCTGCGCGCGCAGCCGATCCTTTGGAGCGCCGCGGTATTGCTGCTGCTGGCTGCGCTGGAATGGGTACGCGTTGCAGTGGCCGGTTTCCACGGCGACACCACCGCGCTTGCGATGGCGATCGTGCTGGCGCCGGCGGCGGTGGCGCTGCGCGCGCACGGGCAGGCGCCGCCGCTCGCCGCAGTCCCTGCCGCGCCAGCGCTCGCCGGCGCGGCGCGCCCGGCCTGGATGCTGGGTGCCGCCAGCGCCGCAGCGCTGACCGTTGCCATGTGGCTCGTTCTGAAACTGCCCGGCATCCCCTACAACCTGAAAAAGCTCTTCGGCGACCAGCCGCTGTTCGGCGCGGCCGTGTTTTCGCTGGCGCTGCTGTGGCTGGGAGGCGGCCCATGGCTGGTCGCGCGCACGGTGCTGCGGCTCGACGCCCGGCGCCGGCGCGGGGAGCTGTGGGCGCCGTTGCTGACGGCCGGCATTGCACTGGTGAGCTATCTGCTGGTCGACCTGGCGACCCCCGCCATCATGCTGGAAAAAATCATCGGCGCGCCCGACCTGTACCGCCGCATCGTCGAGGACAACTACTGGGGCGAGGCCTGGCGCGCCGGCCTGGCCGCGTGGCCGGCGGGACTGGTCAGGGCTGGCGAGCGGCTGCTGCGCTACCTGGCGCTGTACTCCGTGTTCACCATCCCGCTAGTGCTGGCGCTGCTGGCCATTCCGCGCCGCGAGCGCAGTGCGCGGATCATCCTCAACGGCCTTTGTTTGTTGCCGTTCTGGCTGCTCGGCAAATTTATCGTGCTGGACTGGGCGGTCACCGATAACCTCACCGAACTGGTGGCTGACGGCGGCGCCGTCTTCCTGGCACTGCTGATTGCTCTGTTCGCGGTCAACGCCGTGTTGCTCGCTGGCTACCGCCGCGGCGCAAGCACGGCGCCCGTGCTCGCGGTGGTGACGGCATTGCTGGCGGGCGTCGACTGGTGGTTACTTAACCTGGGGATCGAACCGGTGGTCATCAATAACGGCAGGATTTTCAGCGGGGTACAGTTCCTGCTGGGAGAAAACCGCAGCGCACTGCTGTCGGCGCCGGCGCTGTTTGCCCGGTGGTGCGCGCTCGATGGCGCCGCCCTGGCGGTGGTAGTGACCGGCATGCTTCTGGCCAGGCGCCTGCTGCCGCTGCCGGAACCTGCCGGCAACGGCCGGCGCGCCGGCTGAGCGGCCGGGAACGGTATGGGACTGTCGACGGCGCTGGTGCCGGTGCTCAAGCTGCTGGTGCTGCCCCCGGGCGGCATCATCGTGCTTGCCGCGCTCGGCCTGGTCGCCTGGCGCCGCCGCCCGCGGCTGGGCAAGACGCTGTGCGGACTGGCACTGGGGCTGCTGTATGTGCTGAGCACCGGCGCCGGCAGCTGGCTGCTGGTCCATCCGCTCGAGTCGCTCGAGCCGGTCCTGCGCGCCGGGCCGTCGCCGGCAAAGGCAATCGTGGTGCTGACCGCTGGGCGGGTCCGCAACAGTCCCGAATACGGTGGCCACCCTGCGCCCGACTTCACCGCGCTCGAACGCATTACGTATGGCGCGTACCTGTACCGCCAGCGCCATCTGCCCTTGCTGGTGACCGGCGGCCTGCCGACCGACAGCATTGGCGAAGAGCCGCTGGCGATCGGCATGAAGCGGGTGTTCGAAGAACAGTTCGAGATCCCGGTGCGCTGGCTCGAGCCGGCCTCGCGCAACACGGCGCAAAACGCGCGCTTCTCGGCAGCCATGCTCAAGCAGGCCGGGATCGGCCACATCATCCTGGTGACAGACGCGGTACACATGCGCCGTGCGCGGCTGGCGTTCGAGCGCCAAGGCATCGCCGTCACGCCGGGGCCGACCTTCTTCCTGGAGCCCGGCCACTTCGATCCGCTGCGGTTGTGGCCGGCGGTAGAGAACCTGCGCCGCTCGCACGCTGCGCTGTACGAGTGGCTGGGGCTCGGCTGGTACGCCTTGACCGACACCTAACCTATAACCTGTCAGGCCGGCGTTGGCTAGGTGACGCGCGTGCCCGGCGGCGCGCTGAAACGGCTTACTTGGCGTCGGCCGGACCCTTACGCACCTGAGCCAACTGGTTGCGCAGGCCCGGCAGGGGGAAGCCGAGTGCGTAGGCCTTGTCGGCGTACTCGGCAGCCTTGTCGTACTGCTTCGTCTTCATGTATATCAGGCCGAGATTGTAGTTGATGGTCGCGTTCTCCGGCGCCAGGTCCACGCCCGCCCGAAACGCGGCAATCGCTTCGTTGGTCCTGCCGAGCG
>JAQGNS010000278.1 GCA_028291705.1 Nevskia sp. | reverse complement strand
ATGTCGCGTGCCTTGAGCAGGGCCACCAGCCGTTGCCGGTTTTCCTCCGGCATGCTGCCGCCGAGCGGGTTCTGGAAGCTGCTCATGAACCAGCAAGCCTTGACGTCGTGCTTGCGCAGCATGCGCTCCAGGCTGTCCAGTTCGACGCCGTCGCGCGGATGCGTCGGCACTTCTAGCGCGCGCAGGCCGCGCCGCTCCAGCGCCTGCAGGGCACCGTAGAAAGCGGGCGATTCCACCGCCACGATGTCGCCCGGCTGCGTCACCGCCTGCAGGCACAGGTTGAGGGCCTCCATGGCGCCGGAGGTGATGACGATGTCCTCCACTGGCACCTGCACGCCGGCCATCAGATAACGCCGCGCGATCTGCCGGCGCAGTTCCCAGCTGCCGGGCGGCAGGTCGGTCACCGTGGCCCAGGGATCGAGATGGCGGGCCACGCCGCCGAGCAGCTGCGCCAGGCGCGGCAGCGGAAACAGCAGGGGGCTGGGGAAGGCCGAGCCCAGCGGCACCAGGGCGCGGTTGCGTGTCGCATCGAGGATGTCGAACACCAGGTCGGCCACCGCCACCGTGGTGGCGGCACGGGGTGAGCGCGACACGGCCGGCTCCCGTGGCATGTCCTTCCAGTAGGCGCTGACCACGTAACCCGAGCGCGGCCGTGCCTCGATCTGCCCGCGATCCTCCAGCTCGTGGTAGGCCTGCAGCACCGTCGACTGGCTCAGCTTGCGGCGCTTGCACATGTCGCGCACCGAGGGGATCTTCTCGCCCGGCCGCAACACGCCGCTTTCGATCATGCCGGCGACTTCGGCGGCGAGCTCCCGGTACAGCGTCATGGGCCCCTACTCATCTGCTATGGTCAGGTTCGGGATAGTCTGTAACTGTTTCCGTCGCGGCGCCAGTTCCAAAATGCCTGCACGGCATCGGAACAGGAGAGGAATACATGGAACAGGCACAGAAATACGCGGTTACGGTGGACGCGGAGCAGGTGACACTGTTGCAGACCGTCGCCAGCGTGCTGTCATCCTTCTTCGGCGTACAGAGCTCGAAGCATTGGCGGCGTGACTTCACCCACGGCAATGCCTCAACTTTCATCATGGTCGGGGTGGTCCTCGCCGCCGGCTTCGTGCTGACCCTGCTGACGGTGGTGAAGCTGATCCTGCGCCACGCCGGGATGTAGCAGCCGGCGGGACGGGGCGCAGCCGGCGGTTGGCCCAGGTTGCCGCGGCGGGAGTCGAACAGCGGGCGCGATTTGGGCTAAAGTGCGCCCCTTCCATTCGATCTTTCCGGCCCGCTTCCGGGTGCCACGCAAGCTCTTTGCTTGCCGGCCAAGAAGCGAGCCGCCTGCCGCGACTGCCCGATGAGCGCCTGGTTCAAGAATCTCTCCATCTTTTCCCTCGATTCCGCCTGGAACATCACCCCGGGCAAGCTCGAAGAAACCCTGATCAAACACCCCCTGGTGCCCTGCAATGCCGCCAGCATGCAGAGCCAGGGGTGGGTGGCGCCGCACGCCTCTTCCGGCCTGGTCTACAGCCAGGGCAAGCAGATATTGATCACCCTGGGTTCGCAGCAACGCCTGTTGCCGGCGGCGGTAATCAACCAGACGCTCAAGGAACGCGCTGCCGCGCTGGAGAAGAACCAGGGCTTCGCTCCCGGCCGCAAGCAGCTGCGTGACCTCAAGGACCGCGTCGCCGACGAATTGCGTCCGCGCGCCTTCGTGCGCGAAAAGACGGTGCGCGCCTGGCTGGACCTGGAGGCGCACCGCCTGATCGTCGACAGCTCCTCGCCCAAGGTGGCGGAAAACCTGGCTTCGGTGCTGCGCAACGACCTGGGCGAGCTGCCGGCCATCCCCCTGGAAACGCAGGAGTCCGCCGGCGCCGCCATGACCGGCTGGCTGGCGGCGGGCAGCGTTTCCGCCGAGTTCGTCCTGGACCAGGATTGCGAACTGGTCGCCAACGAACTGTCGAAAGCCGCCGTGCGCTATGTGCGGCACGGCCTGGAAGGGGCGGAAATCCGTTCGCTGATCCAGGGCGGCAAGACCGTCAGCCGCGTCGGCCTGATCTGGCGTGACCGTCTCACCCTGGTGCTGACCGAGAAGCTGGAAGTGAAACGCCTGCGCTTCGAGGCGATGGACGCCAAGGACCCGGGCGCGGCCGGCAGCGGCAAGTCCGGCAAGGACAGTGACGCGGAGTTCGAGGCCAATTTCACCCTGATGACCGGCGAACTGACCACGCTGATCGACGACCTGCTCGGCCAGCTCGGCGGCCTGAAGAAGGATTGAGCCGGCCTGCTGCGGGACAGCGGCCGGACGTCGACGAGAGACCGCCTTGCGTCGCCAGGCTCCCGGCGTCAAAGGCGCTCATCGGGTAAAGGATGCGGTGCGTCGCCCGAGCATGAAATTTGTAACCCCGCTATGGTAGAACGGTACCTACCCATACTCGAACAAGCGGCTGGACGGGGCCTGGCGGCCCGTACCACGTCACACAAGGAATTCCATGCAAAGCCCGATGCTGAAGGCGTCCCGGTACCTGACCTCGTCCGCGCTGCTGCTGGCGTTCGTTGCCGCCGCCGATTCCCCGGTCGCCCTGCATGACCGGATCGCCGCACCGCTCAACGCCCGCAGCAGCATGGTCCTGAACGGCAGCATCCACCCCCTGGCGCAGGCCCGCTACGAGACGGGGCGCGTTTCGGGTGACATCGTGCTGCACGGCGTTTCCTTGTATTTCGCCCGCTCCGCAGCTCAGCAGGCGGACCTCGAAGAACTGCTGCGGCAGCAGCAGGATCCGGCCTCGCCGAATTACCAGGCCTGGCTGACGCCGCAGCAGTACGCCAGCCGTTTCGGCATCTCCGCTGCCGATCAGGCCAAGATAACCAGCTGGCTACTGGGGCAGGGCTTCAGCATCGACAGTGTCTCCGCCAGCGGCAACCGCGTCAGCTTCAGCGGCAGCGCGGCGCGCATCGAGTCGGCATTCCAGACCGAACTGCACCGCTACCAGGTGGACGGCGAGAGCCATTTCGCCAATGCCAGCGATCTGTCCGTCCCGGCGGCCTTGTCGGGCATGGTGCTGGGGGTGCGTGGCGTCGACGATTTCCGGCCGAAAGCGCATTTCAGGACAGCGCCGCGTTTCACTTCCAGCCAGACCGGGAATCATCTCCTGGCGCCGGGCGATCTGGCCACCATCTACAACATCAGCCCGCTCTATACGGCAGGCCTGACCGGCAGCGGCCGCACCATTGCGGTGGTGGGGCAGGGAGCGATCAATCTGCGGGATATCCAGGCTTTCCGCAGTGCCGCCGGTCTGCCCGCGAAAGACCCGGTGCTCACCCTCGTTCCCAACAACTCCGTCCCCGTGGATAACGGCTCCACCGACATGGAGGAGGCGGATATCGACATCGAATGGTCGGGAGGCATGGCGCCGAATGCCACGATCAATTTCGTGTATGCCAAGAATGTGTTCGATGCGATGAATTACGCCATCGAAAACAATGTCGCACCGGTCATCAGCATCAGCTACGGTCTGTGCGAGAGCCAGGTAGGCTCGGCAGCCAAGACCTTCGATTCGACATTCCTGCAGGCCAACACCCAGGGGCAGACCATTGTGACCTCTTCGGGCGATGCCGGCGCGGCCGATTGCGACGTCGCCGGAAAGCCCAATGCCACCACGACTTCCAACGGATTGGCGGTGGATTTCCCCGCCTCCTCGCCCAATGTCACCGGCATTGGCGGCACCGAGTTCAACGACAGCAACGGCACCTATTGGAAGCCACAAGCGAGCAGCGATGTGATCGCGTCCGCCCTTTCCTACATCCCCGAATTCGTCTGGAACGACACCAGCGCGGACCTCGGCCTGTCTGCCAGCGGCGGCGGCAAGAGCAGCCAATTCTCCAAACCGTCCTGGCAAACCGGGGTCGGTGTGCCTGGAGATAACGCCCGCTACGTTCCCGACATCGCGTTGGCGGCGTCCAACGGGCACGTACCGTATCTGTTCTGCACCACCGTTGCCTCCACCGGGCAAGGCACCTGCCTCAACGGTTTTCGCGACAACAGCGGCAATCTCACTTCGGCGGGCGGCACCTCCTTCGGTGCGCCGGTGTTCGCCGCCATACTGACCCTCGTGGCCCAGAAAACCGGCGCCAGCGCCCTCGGCAACGTCAATCCGCGGCTCTACCAGCTTGCCGGCAGCACCACGACGGTTTTCCACGACATCACCAGCGGCAACAACAACGTGAAAACCACCGGGGGGAGCACCATCGGTTACAGCGCCGGGGTCGGTTATGACCCCACGACCGGTCTTGGCTCGATGGACGTCAGCAATCTCGCCAATGCATGGGCTGGGTCGGGTGGTAGTTCTTCGTCCAGCGGCGGCGCTGGCGGCAGCACCGGTGGCGGCGGCGGCGGTGCCTTTGCTCCCGGCATGCTGGCCTTGCTGGGCACGCTGCTGCTGGGTCGCCGGCGGCGCAAGGCCTGAAGCGGCGGCGGTCGATCCGCCGCCGGATAAGCTTCCTTACCGTTCGTTGCTTCGGACGATGTCCGCTGCCTGGCATCCGTGCCAATCTGGCCTTGCCCGCGATCCGGTCTCCGGATGACGTCGCCGGCCGGGCGCATCGCGCGCCTACCCAACAGGGGGGTGTTTTCCCGATAAACTATCGGCACGGTGGTGCCGGAATCACCGATAGATAACCCTAAAAACAGGAATCGTCATGAGTGAAGCGAAGGAAGCAGCCGCCGCAGCCCCCACCAGTCCTACTGGCCCCAAGCCGAAGAAATCCGTAGCCCTGTCCGGCGTCACCGCCGGCAACACCGCCCTGTGCACCGTCGGGCGCAGCGGCAACGATCTGCA
>JAQGNS010000263.1 GCA_028291705.1 Nevskia sp. | reverse complement strand
CCGATTTCGTGCAGGACAATCATTCGCGCTCCAGCCGCGGCGTGCTGCGCGGCCTGCACTACCAGATCCAGCAGACGCAGGGGAAGCTGGTGCGGGTGGTGCAGGGTCGGGTGTTCGATGTGGCGGTCGACCTGCGCCGCTCCTCGCCGACTTTCGGCAAATGGATCGGTGTGGAACTGTCCGGCGAGAACAAGCACATGCTGTGGGTGCCGCCCGGCTTTGCCCACGGCTTCGTCACGCTGTCCGATACGGCGGAGTTCCTCTACAAGACCACCGACTACTACGCCCCGGCGCATGAACGCAGCCTCCTCTGGAACGATCCGCAGGTCGGCATCCATTGGCCGATCGATTTCGCGCCGGTCCTGGCGAAGAAGGATGCGGAAGGCAGCTTGCTGCGTGATGCCGAGGTATTTCCCTGATGCCTGTTGATCGCGCCAGGATCCTGCTGCTTGGCAGCAACGGCCAGGTCGGGCATGAGCTGCTGCGAACGCTGGCGCCGCTGGGGGAAGTGATCGCCACGGACAGGGCCGCGCTCGATCTCGGCGACGAGTCCGCCATCCGCGCCCTGGTGCGGCAGGTGCGTCCCGGGGTGATCGTCAATGCCGCCGCCTACACCGCGGTGGACAGGGCCGAGAGCGAGCCCGACCTGGCGTTTACCATCAATACGCGCGCACCCGGTGTGCTGGCGCAGGAAGCGGTCGCCCTGGGCGCCTGGCTGGTGCACTATTCGACCGATTACGTGTTCGCCGGGGACAAGGCGCAAGGTGCCTATCAGGAGACCGATGCCACCGGACCGATCAATGCGTACGGGCGCTCCAAGCTGGCGGGCGAGGCCGCCATCGCGGCGGCGGGCTGCGCCCATATCATCCTCAGGACCAGTTGGGTCTACGGTGCGCATGGTGCCAACTTCGTCAGGACCATTGTGCGGCTGGCGCGGGAGCGCGAGAAACTCTCCATCGTCGCCGACCAGGTCGGCGCGCCCACTTCAAGCCATCTCATCGCCGAAACTACCGCGCAGTTGATCCGGCAGATTCCAGGCGGCGGCGAGGCTGCGATCAGCGGCCTCTACCATCTGCAAAGCGCCGGCGAAGCGAGCTGGTATGAATTTGCCGGCGCCATCGTCGAACAGTTGCGCGGTGTCGACGCAGCGGCGGTGCGCTGCCGCGAGATCCTGCCGATTCCCGCTTCCGCGTACCCGACGCCGGCGCAGCGGCCGGCGAATTCCCGTCTGGACTGCGGCAAGATCACGCAAACCTTTGGGCTGCGCCTGCCACACTGGCGTGATGATTTCGAGCCGCGCTTCAGGGAAATCCTGGGGCTTTAGAGCGGCTTCTCCGGTTGGCTGCCATGGGAATGGCCATATCGCCAGGACGGGCTATTTCGTTTAAAGCGGGGTCGCTGCACCGGCGGGGGTAGGGGTCTCCCGCTGCACCACGTCTCTTTCCGGAATCCGTCCGTTCGCGACGGCCCTCCCCGGAGAGACCATGCACCCGCTGCGCGCTCGCGTTCCATCCCCGTTTTCCCGCCGCCTGCCAGTCCTGATCGGCGCGGCCCTGCTCTCCCTGGCGGCGGCGCTGCCAGCGCAGGCGCGGAACATCGACATCACCGACGCCACCATCGCCGAGGTCGAGGCAGCGATGCGTGACGGCTCGATCAGCTCCGAGGCCCTGACCCAGGCCTATCTCAAGCGCGTCGAGGCCTACGACAAGGCCGGACCGAAGATCAACACCGTCATCACCCTCAATCCCAAGGCGCTGGAAACGGCGCGGGCGCTCGATGCCGAGCGCAAGGCCGGCAAGGTGCGCGGCCCGCTGCACGGCATCCCCATCCTGCTGAAGGACAACTACAACACCTACGATCTGCCAACCACCGGCGGCTCGCAGACGCTGCTGGGTTCGATCCCGCCCAGCGATGCCTTCATGGTGAAGAAGCTGCGCGATGCCGGCGTGGTCATCGTCGCCAAGGTCAACCTGCACGAGTTCGCGTATTCCGGCGGCGCACCCAACGGCTACAGTTCGCTCGGCGGCCAGACCCTCAATCCTCATGACCTGACGCGGGGACCCTCGGGCTCCAGCGCCGGCACCGGCGCCGGCATCGCCGCTGCCTTCGCCCAGTTCGGCCTCGGCACCGATACCGCCGGCTCGATCCGCAACCCGTCCTCGGCCAACGGCATCGCCGGGCTCAAGCCGACGCGTGGCCTGCTCAGCCGCAGCGGCATCATTCCGCTGGCGCTGTCGTTCGACACCGGCGGCCCGATGGCGCGCAACGTCAGCGACCTGGCTGTATCGCTCGGCGCGATGACCGGCGTGGACAAGACCGACCCAGCCACCGCGGCCAGCGCCGGGCACTTCGAGACGGATTACACCAAGTACCTCAAGACGGGTTCGCTCAAGGGTGCCCGCATCGGCGTGATGCGCGACTACATGGGGCAGAGCCCGGGCACCGATTTCGTGATGGAGCAGGCCATCGTGCGCCTGCAGCAGCTCGGCGCCACCGTGATCGACCCGGTGAAGCTGCCGGACTACCTGCTCAAGGGCATCGGCCCGCTGCACACCCTGATCATCGACGCCGAGTTCAAGTCGCAGCTGGCCGACTACCTGGCGACGCTGGCGCCCGGCTTCCCGCGCACCCTGGCCGAGGTGGTGGCCAAGGCGCGCGATCCGCATACCGGCTACACCAGCCCGTGGAAGCGCGATGCCATGGCCAAGATGGACAAGGAAGCCCTGGCGCTGGACGATCCTGCCTATCTCGCGGCGCGCGACCAGGGCCTGGCCTCGACCACCGCGGTGACCGAGAGCCTGTTCGCCAAGTACAAGCTCGACGCGATGGTCTACCCCTCGGTGCCGCGTCCGGCGTCGGTGATCGACGAACCACGCCCGGCACCCGGCGCGGGCGGCGGTGGTGCTTCCCCGGCGGCCCTGGCCAGCCAGACCGGCTTTCCGGACCTGATCGTGCCCGCCGGCATGACCGTCGAAGGCCTGCCGGTGACGATCTCCTTCATGGGGCGCGCCTGGAGCGAGGGCAAGCTGCTCGGTTACGGCTATGACTTCGAGCAGGCCATGCATGCCCGCGTACTGCCGAAATACACGCCGGAACTGCCCGGCGACCACCTCGGCTACTGAAGCCGCGACGGGCGGGGGGCTGCCGGCCTGCCGTAGGCCGTGCAGCCCATGTTAGACTGCCGATCAGGAATTTCCCCCGTGGACGCGCCCAATGGCGGGCGTTTCCGCCGATGCACCACATCCGACGGGGGCTTGTGGCTGGAACGGCGATGTCGGCCGGGCGCCGAGGAATGAGTGCCGGTTTACACGGGGGCCCGCGCGCGCGGGCTTTTTCGTTTGACCGGCCAAGGGGGCTTTATCGTAAAGTTTTTCACACGCGCGGCGGCTTGGTTCGGCGCGCAATCGGGCAACGAGGTCAAGGAAGACAAGGAGCCGATCATCATCGAGCCGCTCCGCATTCCGCGGGATCAGCATCCGATCTCGCGTTCGAATATCTCCAATGGCAGCCTCAAGGTGCTGTACACGCTAAAGGACGCCGGCCACGAAGCCTACCTGGTGGGCGGCGCGGTGCGCGACCTGCTGGCCGACATCGAGCCGAAAGACTTCGACATCGCCACCAGCGCCCATCCCGACGAGATCCGCCGGCTGTTCCGCTCCTGCCGCCTGGTCGGCCGCCGCTTCCTCATCGCCCACGTGCGCATGGGCGAGGAAATCCTCGAAGTCACCACCTTCCGTGGCCCGATCACCGACAGTCACGAGCGCGACGAGACCGGCCGCATCCTGTCGGACAACGTCTACGGCAGCTTGCAGGAAGATGCTTTCCGCCGCGATTTCACCGTCAACGCGCTGTACTACGACATCCGCGACTTCTCCATCGTCGATTTCGCCGGCGGTGTCGAGGACCTGCGCAAGCGCAGCCTGCGCCTGATCGGCGATCCGGAGCTGCGCTACCGGGAGGATCCGGTGCGCATGCTGCGCGCGGTGCGCATCGCCAACAAGCTGGGCTTTTCCATCGCCAAGGACACCGCCGAGCCGATCCACCGGCTGGCGGCGCTGCTGCGGGAAATTCCCCCCGCGCGCCTGTTTGACGAAGTGCTCAAGTTGTTCCTCAGCCGCGACGCGGTGGCCAACCTTAAAGGCCTGCGCAAGTACGGCCTGTTCAGCCACCTGTTGCCGCTGACCGACGAAGCGCTGGACGCGGATGGCCCTAGCGTCGAGACCCTGATCAACCGGGCCCTCGCCAATACCGCCGCACGCATCATCGCCGACCAGCCGGTGACGCCGGCCTTCCTGTTCGCCGCCATGCTGTGGCCGGCCTACGCCAAGCGCCTGGAGCAGCTGGAGCGCAAGCAGGGACATGCGCCGCCGGTGGCGCAGGTGCAGGCGGCCGAGGAAGTCATCGCCCACCAGCAGTTGCGCATCGCCATCCCCAAGCGCTTTTCGCTGCCGATGCGCGAGATCTGGTCGCTGCAGCCGCGCTTCGAGAATCGCCGTGGCGCGCGGGTCAAGCGCCTCCTGACCCATCCGCGTTTCCGCGCCGCCTACGACTTCCTGCTGCTGCGCGGCCAGTCCGGCGAGCCTGGCGCGATGGAGCTGGCCGAGTGGTGGACGCAGGCGCAGAAGGGCGAAGATCTGCCGCCGCTGCCGCGCGAAGACCACGGCCGTGGCCCGGCCGCGGAACACGACGAGGCCCCCGGCGCGCCGGGCGAGGCGCCGAAGAAGAAGCGCCGTCGTCGCGGTGGCCGACGTCGCCGGAAGCCGGGTGAAGCGCCAGGTGGCGACGAAGGCTAGGGGCAAGGCCAGGGCGTACATCGCCCTGGGTGCCAACCTGGGCGATCCGCCGGCGCAGCTGCAGGCGGCGCTGCGCAGCTTGCGCAGCGCGCCCGCGCTCGAAGTGATCGCCGTCTCGCAGTTCTACCGCACACCGCCGCTGGGTCCGCCCGGCCAGCCCGACTACTGCAACGCCGTCTGCGTGGTCGATACCGCGCTGGAGCCGGAGACGCTGCTCGACCTGCTGCAAGGCATCGAGAACGCCGCTGGCCGCAAGCGCGATGGCGAACGCTGGGGTCCGCGCCTGCTCGATCTCGATCTGTTGCACATGGAGGGCAGGGTGTCGGAGACGCCGCGCCTGACCCTGCCGCACCCCCAACTGCAGCGCCGCGCCTTCGTGCTGGTGCCGCTGGCGCAGGTGGCGCCGGAACTGGCGATTCCGGGCCTCGGGCCGATTGCCACGCTGGCCGCCGCCGTGGACCGCTCCGGCGTGGTCCCCTGGCACTAGCGGCCGGCCGGGTTGGCGTTCCGGGCCGGGGTGGTTACACTGCCGCGGCAACAGCGTGGCAAAAGGCCACGTCAACGGGTGCATGCCTTGGTGGGCCGCCCTCAGCTGTTCAAGCAATTCGGTGCCGGGTGCATGTCTTGGTGGGCCACCCCGCATCGGCAAATCCAGGTAACTTCCATGCAACCGACTGTGATTCAGTACGGCCAGCTCCTGTTTTGTTTTGAATCTTGCGGCGCCCCCTCCACCCGCCCGACCGGGAGACATTCATGAGCAGCCAGGCCAAACCCAGTTCCGCCATCCAGGTCGCCGAGTTGCGTCGCATGCGCGAGGCCGGCGAGAAGATCGTCGCCCTGACCTGTTACGACGCCAGCTTTGCCTATCTTGAAGACCGCGCCGGTGTCGACGTGGTGCTGGTGGGCGATTCGCTCGGCATGGTAATCCAGGGCCGCAACTCCACCACGGCGGTGACGGTGACCGATATCGCCTACCACTCGCGCCTGGTGGCGCCCTTCCTGCAGCGGGCTTTCCTGGTCTCGGATCTGCCGTTCCTCTCCTTCGCCACGCGCGAGCGGGCGCTCGACGCCTCGCAGCGGCTGATGCAGGAGGGCGGCGCCAAGATGGTCAAGCTCGAAGGCGGCCGCGAGCAGGCCGACATCGTCGAATATCTGTCGGTGCGCGGCGTACCGGTGTGCGCCCACCTGGGCCTGCAGCCGCAGTTGATCCACAAGATGGGTGCCTTCAAGGTGCAGGGACGCGAGGACGTCGCCGCCGAGGCGATGCTGCGCGACGCCAAGATCCTGGAGGAAGCCGGCGCCGACCTGATGGTGCTGGAATGCATCCCCAGCAGCCTGGGCAAGCGCATCACCGAGCAGGCGCATATCCCGGTGATCGGCATCGGCGCCGGCCCGGACGTGAGCGGCCAGATCCTGGTGCTGCACGACATCCTCAACATCTCGCCCATGGTCACGCTCGGCCACAAGCCGCGCTTCGTCAAGAACTACATGGAAGGCGCGCCGGACATCGAGGGCGCCATCCGCGCCTACGTGCAGGAAGTCCGGAGCGGCAAGTATCCGGCGCCGGAGCACTGCTTCCAGTGACATAAGTCATAATTTCGGGCATCCCCACGGCGCAGACCGGGTCGAATCCGGTTTGCGCCTTACCCGCCTGAATCCATGCGCACGATCCACACAGTTTCCGACCTGCACACCGAGCTGGCCGAATGGCGCAGCCGGCGCGAAGCCGTCGCGCTGGTGCCGACCATGGGCAATCTGCACGGCGGGCATCTCAGTCTGGTGGAACGTGCACGCCAGCTCGGCGAATGCGTGGTGGTCAGCGTCTTCGTCAACCCCTTGCAGTTCGGTCCCAACGAGGATTTCCAGCGCTACCCGCGCACCCTGGAAGCCGATGCGAAGCTGCTGCGTGAAGCCGGCGCCGATCTGTTGTTCGCGCCCGCCGTGTCGGATGTTTACCCTGCGGGTTATCCGCCGGTCACCACAGTGCGGGTCGGTGGCGCGCTCACTGAAATCCTCGACGGCCATTTCCGTCCGGGCCACTTCGAGGGCGTGGCCACCGTCGTCAATATCCTGTTCAACCTGGTGCGGCCCGACGTGGCCGTGTTCGGCGAGAAGGACTGGCAACAGCTGCAGGTGATCCGCCGCATGGTGGCCGACCTCGGCATGCCGCTGCGCATTGCCGGCGCGCAGACCCTGCGTGATGCCGACGGGCTGGCGCTGAGCTCGCGCAATCAATATCTGAACCCGCAGCAGCGCGTCCTGGCGCCGCGGCTGTATGCGGCCCTGGCGGCGATCGGCGAGGGGCTCACGGCGGGCCGCCGCGATTTCGCTGCCCTGGTCGCCGAACAATGGGCGGTGCTGGAAAGCGCCGGATTCCGCCCCCAATATCTGGAAGTGCGGGCGCCCGACCTGAGTCTGCCGCAGCCGGACGCCGCGGCCTTTGCAGTCCTGGCGGCGGCGCATCTGGGCACTACGCGGCTGATCGACAATCTGCAGGTCAGGATTGACGAACCAGCCTGAGGTCCTTGTTTCAAGGTCCTGATTTTTTAGTGTTTGTATGTACTTTCTGAAGGCTGTGGGAGTTTTTTGCCACTGCCGCCGTTTGTCGGGCCGGTTCTATGCTTAGGTCCACAGGGTTGGCGTCTGCAATCTGGACGGTTACACTTTGATTATTGAACTGTGACGCATGTCACAGCCGATGGGCGTATGTCTTTTTGGGCCGCCCTTGATGTTATCTGTAGTCGATTTCGGGTGTATGTCTTCGTGGGCCGCCCGGGGTCTCCCAAACATCCAGGAATACGCCATGCAACTGACTATGCTCAAGTGCAAACTGCACCGCGCCCGCGTCACCCACGCTGAACTCGACTACGAAGGCTCCTGCGCCATCGACGGCCGCCTGCTCGATCTCGCCGGCATCCACGAGTACGAGCAGATCCAGATCTACAACGTCGGCAACGGCGAGCGTTTCACCACCTATGCCATCCGTGCCGAAAACGGCAGCGGCATCATCTCGGTCAACGGTGCCGCCGCCCACAAGGCTCGCGTCGGCGATCGCGTCATCATCTGCAGCTACTGCGATGTCGATGCGCGCGAGGCCAAGGTGCACAAGCCGAAGCTGGTTTACCTGGACGAAGGCAATCGCGTGACGCGGACGGCGAACACGATCCCCGTCCAAGCTGCGTAGGGAAGTATGTCGTCCTGAGAGTCTGTCGTCCCTGACAAGCACCGAGCCATCCATGGCTCGGACTGTTGAAACAGGGGGGTTTTCCCGCGAGTTTCGGTAGATATCAGAGGTCCAAGCCCAGTAAGCTTGGACCTCTTTTTTATTGCCTGCGATCTTGCGATGTCTTCTTTGACCGAAAGCCCAGCCTGGATGGCCTTGCGGGAGCACGCGGCGCAGCTGGCCGAAGGCAATATTTCCGACCTGTTCGTCGCCGATGCGCAGCGGCCGCAGCGTTTCTCCGCCGAGGCGGCGGGGATCTATCTCGATTATTCCAAGCAGCGGGCTGACGATCAGGCGCTGAAGTTGCTGCTGGCGCTGGCGCAGCAGCAGGACCTGGCGGACTGGATCGGGCGCATGTTCGCCGGCGAGGCCATCAACCAGACCGAGAACCGGGCGGCCTTTCACGTCGCTTTGCGCGCGCCGCGGGATGCCGTCATGCGGATCGGCGGCCGGGATGTGGGCGCCGCTGTTCACGGCGTGCTGGATCGTGTCTGCGCCTTCGCCGAACAGGTCCGCTCCGGTTCATGGCTCGGTGCCGGTGGTAAGGCGATTACCGACGTGGTCAATATCGGCATCGGCGGCTCGGACCTCGGCCCGCGCATGGTGTGCCGGGCGTTGGCCGGTCACGCCGATGGACCGCGGGTACATTTCGTCGCCAACGTCGACGGCGCCCAGCTGACCGCGGTGCTGCATGGCCTGGAGCCGGCGACGACGCTGTTCATCGTCACCTCCAAGATGTTCACCACGCTGGAGACCATGGCCAATGCCGGCGCGGCGCGGCGCTGGCTGGTGGCGGCGCTGGGTGAAGGCGCAGTGAGCCGGCATTTCGTCGCGGTGTCCACCAGCAGCAAGGAGGTGGCGAGGTTCGGCATCGACGCCGCCAATATGTTCGAGTTCTGGGACTGGGTCGGCGGGCGCTACTCGTTGTGGTCGGCGGTGGGGCTGTCCATTGCCGTTACCATCGGTGACGCGCGTTTCCGCCAGATGCTCGCCGGCGCGCATGCCATGGACGAGCATTTCCGCAGCGCGCCGCTGGAGAAAAACCTGCCGGTGCTGATGGGGTTGCTGGCGGTATGGAACTGCAACTGCCTTGGCGCGCGCAGCCAGGTGGTCGCGCCGTATGCGCAGGATCTGGAATTTTTCGTGCCCTGGCTGCAGCAGCTGGAGATGGAATCGAACGGCAAGAGTGTCGACCGCCAGGGGCAGGCGGTGGACTACGCCACCACCCCGGCGCTGTGGGGCGATGTCGGCACCAACGGCCAGCATGCGTTCTTCCAGATGCTGCACCAGGGGCCGGCGATCCATCCGGTGGATTTCATCCTGCCGCTGCGTGCCGCGCATGCGCTGGACGAACAGCAGCGCATGCTCATCGCCAACTGCCTGGCGCAGAGCGCCGCGCTGATGCTCGGCAAGACGCCGCCGCAGGTGCGCGCCGAACTTCAGGGCAAGGGGCTGCAAGGGGCGGCGCTGGAAGCGGCGCTGCCGCCCCGCGTTTTCAGCGGCAACCGTCCGAGCAATACCCTGTTGCTGCCGCAACTCGATCCGCATCACCTGGGTGCGCTGCTGGCGCTGTACGAACATCGCACCTTCGTGCAGAGCGTGATCTGGAACATCAACGCCTTCGATCAGTGGGGCGTGGAGCTGGGCAAGCAGCTGGCGCAGTCGGTGCTGGTGGCGATGGCGGGCGATGACGGCGTCAGCCTGGACCCGTCGACCCGCACTTTGCTGGCGCGCAGCGGTCAATAGTCCACTCACCTCCCGATTTCCGACAGGACTGCCCCGTGCTTGCGTCCCATTCCACTTCACGCGTTGTCCGCGCCCTTGCCTTGCTGTCCCTTGCCGCTCTGGCCGGCTGTGCCGCCGGTCCGCAGCTGCGCGACTATCACGTCAGCGGCGCGGCGGTGGAGCTGAAGGAAGTGCCGTTCTATCCGCAGGACGGTTACCAGGGCGGCCCTGCCGCGCTGGCGATGATGCTGGCGGCGAACGGCGCGCAAGTGGCGCCGGCCGATCTGGTCAGCCTGGTGTACGAGCCCAAGACCAACGATATCCCGCAGGGCTATATGCACAGCGCCGCGGCACACTACGGGCGCGTGCCCTATGTGCTGAAGTCGAAACAGCTCGACCTCGACGTGGTGCACCAGGTGCAGGGCGGCCACCCGGTGCTGGTGCTGCTGCGTGAAGGCCTGGTGCTGAAGCAGTGGCAGTACGCTGTGGTGCTGGGCGTCGATCCCGGCGCCAGCACTTTCACCCTGCGCACCGGCACCGAGCAGCGCCGGGTGATGAGCTACGGCGACTTTCTCGCCGCCTGGCACGACAGCAGCTACTGGGCCATGCTGACCGCGCTGCCGGCAGAGATTCCGGAAGCGGCTTCCGCACAGGACTGGCTGGCCGGCGCCGACCTGATCGAGCGGGAAGGCAAGCCCGATGCCGCCGCGCAGGCCTATGGCGCAGTCGCGCAGCGTTGGCCGAACCAGGCGCCAGCCTGGGCCGGGCTGGGCCGTAACGACTACGCCATCCACAACCTGCGTGGCGCCACGATCGCCTTCAATACGGCTGTCACCCTGGAGCCCGACAACGCCGCCGCGCACAACGGACTGGCCAAGGCGCTATTGGATCGCCTCTGCGCCGACCAGGCCGAGGACGAGGTCAATCGCGCGCTGGCGCTGGAACACAATCCCAATCTGCGCGCGTCTTACCAGCAGACGCAGCGCGAGGTGGCGAAGCATTCGGGCCCGTCGGTGGTGTGTCCGCTGGAATAGCGGAGCTGCTCAGGCGGTCGCCGTGGCTCTGTCCAGCTGCTGTCCGAGCGCCCACTGCGTATGTTCGCGCACCAGCTCGTCGCTGTCTTGCGCGCGCGCATTCAAGGCTGCAAGCACCGCTGACGTGGCCGGGGCATTGCCCAGGGCCACGGCAATGTTGCGCAGGAAGCCCCGATAGCCGGCGCGGCGCATCGCCATCCCTTCGGTCTTGCGCGACCATTCCTCCTCGGTCCAGGCAAAGAGCTCCGCCAGCTTTGCCGTGTCCAGTCCATGCCGCGGAGCGAAGTCGGGATCGGTGCTGACCTCGGCATAGCGGTTCCAGGGGCAGACCAATTGGCAGTCGTCGCAGCCGAAGATGCGATTGCCCATCAACGGCCGCAGTTCTTCCGGGATCGGGCCGCGGTTTTCGATGGTGAGGTAAGAGATGCAGCGCCGCGCATCGAGCTTGTAGGGTCCAACGATCGCCTGCGTCGGACAGATGTCGATGCAGGCCGTGCAGCTACCGCAAAGGTTGGCCGGCTCGGCGACGTCCGCGCTCAGGGGCAGGTCGGTATAGATCTCGCCGAGGAAAAACCAGGAGCCGGCTTCGCGCGTCAGCAGCAGCGTGTTCTTGCCGATCCAGCCGAGGCCGGCATTGCGCGCCAGCGCTTTTTCCAGCGACGGCGCGCTGTCGGAAAATACGCGGTAGCCGTGTGGCCCGATTTCCGCGGCGATGCGCTCGGCCAGCTTCTTCAGCCGCGAGCGCATCAGCTTGTGGTAGTCGCGGCCCAGTGCATAGCGTGAAATGTAGGCGCGCTCGCCATCGGCGAGGTTGGCTTCGGCCGCGTCCGCAGGCGGCTGGTAGTCGAGCCGCGCGCTGATCGCCGCCAGCGTGCCGGGGTGCAGCTTGGCCGGATTCGCGCGCATCTCCGGATCACGCGCCATGTATTCCATTTCGCCG
>JAQGNS010000238.1 GCA_028291705.1 Nevskia sp. | reverse complement strand
TCATCACGCGGAATTCCTCGCATTGCATCAGCCCCGGGTGATGCGAGACGAGTGCCGCGCCTACGATTTGTCCCATCTGCGTCTCCCTTTTAACGATGGCTGAAACTGGCGCGGAACGGCTTCTTCGGCACGACCACGTCCTTCACGTCGCAAAAAAACTCGAAACTCCAGTCACCGCCTTCGCGGCCGATACCGGAGCGCTTGATCCCGCCGAACGGCGCCGACAGATCGCGGATGCCGAACGAGTTCACCCAGATGAAGCCGGTGCGCACCGCCTGCGCAATGGCGATCGCATGTGCGGTCTCGCCGTAGCAGACGCCGCCCAGGCCATAGTCGGTGCCGTTGGCGAGGGCGATCGCTTCGTCATCGGAGTCGAAAGTCTGAAGGGTCAGAACCGGGCCGAACACTTCGTTTTGCACGATCTCGCTGTCCTGATGCACGTTGGTCAGCAGCGTCGGCTCGTAGTACTGCGCGCCGGCCGGATGCGGCCTGCCGCCCCACTGCAATTCCGCTCCGGCCGCCACCGCACGCTCGACATAACCCTTGATGCGCTCGACTTGCCGTGGATGGATGATAGGGCCAACTTCGGTGGCCTCCTCGCGCGGATCACCGACCCGCAGTTTGCCGACATGGCCACGCAAGCGCTCCACGAATTCGTTTGCCACCTCGCGCTGCACCAGCAACCGCGTGCCCGCCAGGCAGACCTGCCCGGCGTTGCGGTACATCAGGGCTGCGGTGGCGGCGGCGTTATCGAGGTCGGCGTCCGCCAATACGATGAACGCCGACTTGCCGCCAAGTTCCAGGCTGCACGGCACCAGGTTGGCGCCTGCGGCCTGGGCAATCCGGCGCGCGGTAGGCACCGAGCCGGTGAATGAGATGCGCGCCAGCCGCGGGTCACTCACCAACTTGGCGCCGGTGTTCGCACCCGAGCCCTGCACGATGTTGAATACGCCCGGCGGCAAGCCGGCAGCTTCGGCCGCATCCGCAAGCAGCGAACTGGTCAGCGGCGCCCACTCCGGCGGCTTGACGATCACCGTATTGCCTGCCGCCAATGCGGGCCCCACTTTCCACGTGGCCAGCATGAGCGGCGCATTCCAGGGCGTGATTACCGCCACGACACCGGCCGGGTCATGGCGCACCATGTGGCGCGCCTGTTCGGTATCGATGTCGCGCTCCTGAAGACCAAGTGCGTGTTCGGCAAACCAGGCAATGTTCTGCATCGCACGAGGCACTACGCCGTGGCGCATGCGTGAAAGCAGTACACCCGCATCGTTCGACTCCACCACGCAGAACGCTTCGGCGCGCTTGCCGATCTCCTGCGCAAAGCGATCCAGATAGGGCTTGCGCTGGGCAGCCGACAGCCGCGCCCAGGCCGGGAACGCCCGCTGCGCGGAGACGATCGCCGCCTCGACGTCCGCCGCGCTGCCTTCGCTGATATGGCCCATGACGCACTGGTCGATCGGAGAGCGCAGCTCGAAGCATTGTTCAGACGCCACGCGGCGGCCATCGATATAGTGGTCCGGCGAAACAAGAACGCCGGCTACGTCCAGAAGGTAAAGGGTCATGGATTCATTTCCGCGCCAGGCAGCTTGCCTGGGTTCATCAGATTGAGGGGATCGAGCGCTGTCTTGACGGTGCGCATCAGGCGCAGCTCGACAGCGACTTGGAGCAGTGCCTCGACCGGGGGCAGGCCATGGCCGAACATGGCGTTCAATAGTCGGCGCCTGCATGTGGCGCCACAGCCTCGCCAGTCGTCACCTTGAACGCAGCCGCCAGCGCAGAAGTTGCGCGCACCAACAGCGTAGTATCGACACCGACCGCCACGAAACGGGCTCCGAGCGCCAGATAGCGCCGCGCCAGAGGCTCATCGGCGCACAAGATGCCCGGTGCCTTGCCGGCGCGGGCGATGCGGGCGATCGCGGCCTCGATTTCGGCACGCACTTGCGGGTGTGCCGGCTCGCCCAGATGTCCCATCGAAGCAGCCAGATCGGCTGGGCCGATGAATAGGCCGTCGACGCCGTCGACAGCCGCGATTTCCTCAATCCGCGCCAGTGCCTCGGCACTTTCCACCTGCACCAACAGGCATATGTGTTCGTTGGCTTCCCGCAGGTAATCCGGATATCGAGTCCAGCGCGAAGACCGCGCCAGGCCGCTTCCGACGCCGCGCCGACCCTGTGGCGGGTAACGCATCGCCAGCACCAGTTCGTGCGCCTGTACGGCGGATTCGACCATCGGCACCAGCAGCGTTGTGGCGCCGATTTCCAGCACCTGCTTGATCAGTACTGCATCGCCATGCGGAATGCGGACCACGGAGTGCGAGGAATACGCATCCACCGCCTGCAACGTCGCCAGGATGGTGCGCAGATCGTTTGGTGCATGCTCGCCATCGATCAGCAGCCAATCGAAACCGCTGCCGGCGCATAGCTCGGCGGCGTAGGGATCTGCCAGTCCCATCCACAGGCCGATTTGCGTTTGCCCGCTTCGCAGAGCCTGCTTGAAGAGGTTGGCCGGCATCCGCTGCGGATTCATGTGAAGCGGATCGCGATCGAACCCAACGGGCCGTAATCGGCATGGAACACATCGCCTGCAGTTGCGGCGACCGGACGGGTAAAAGAACCCGCGAGCACAATTTCGCCGGCGGCCAGACCCTCGCCGTGCGCGGACAGCTTGTTGGCAAGCCAGGCCACGCCGTTGCCTGGATGATTGAGTACGGCCGCGGCCAAACCGGACTCCTCGATGACGCCGTTCTTGTAGAGCAGCGCTCCGCACCAGCGCAGGTCCAGCGCATCGGGCTTCACCGGCCGGCCGCCGATCACGACACCGGCGTTGGCCGCATTGTCCGCGATGGTATCCAGTACCTTGCGCGGCGCTTTGGTGTCTTGATCGAACTGCTCGATGCGCGCATCGATGATTTCCAGCGCCGGCACGACATAGTCGGTGGCGGCCAATACCTCAAAGAGCGTGATGTCCGGGCCGCGAAGCGGCCGCGCAAGCACGAACGCCAGCTCGACCTCGACGCGCGGCACGATGAAGCGCGCCGCCGGAATTTCGGCGCCGTCGCGAAAGAACATGTCGTCGAGCAAGGCGCCATGGTCCGGCTCGGTAATCTGCGAGGCGATTTGCATGGCGCGCGAAGTCAGGCCGATCTTGTGCCCTTTGACGACACGACCCTCGGCCAGCTTCAACTGTACCCAGGCACGCTGAATGGAGTAGCTGTCCTGCAGCGTCATACCCGGGTGCAGGCGCGAAATGTGCCCTATCTGCTGCCGCGAACGTTCTGATTCGTGCAAAGCGTGGGCAAGCGATTCGATGGTTTGCTGATCCAGCACCGCACTGAGCTCACATTTGATGTGGCGCTTAGTGTCGTGGCGAGCTTAATACAAGACAATCAATAAATACTGGTATATTCAACAGTAACGCTAATGAATCAGCCTCCCGATGACCGTACCTCGTTTTACCCCTCGCCAGCTTGACGCCTTCATCGCTGTAGCAGAGCTGCGCAGCTTCAGTGCCGCCGCGGGTCGCGTGCACCTGACGGCATCGGCGATCAGCCAGCTGATTGCCGAGCTGGAAGCGGCGGTCGGTTTCCGGCTTTTCGATCGCAGCACCCGCAAGGTGCAGCTTTCCTCCGCCGGCAAGGAATTCCTCGGCTCGGCACACACGGCACTGCGCCAGTTGCGGCTGGCTGAAGCCGCCGCAAGTGACATACGCAACCGCGCCGCCGGCATCGTGCGGGTCGCCGCACCGATGGTGATTGCCAGCGTGATCCTTCCGGAGGCGATCAAGGCCTACTATCAGCAACGGCCCAAGGTCGTCGTGCGCATCCTCGACACTGCCGTTGAACAACTGGTCGACGCCGTAGTGAGTGGTGACGCCGATCTTGCGATCGGACCAGACCGGACCATCGGCGACGAAGTCACACGGGTGGTGTTGTTCAGAAGCCCGTGGGTATTGTGGTGCGCGAAGACGCATCCCTTGGCTCGACAGCGTCACCTGCGCTGGAGCGATCTCAAAGATCAGCAACTGGTGGCGGCAGGCCGCGATCATGAGCTGAGCGTCGCCCAAATGCGCCTCAGCTTGCCGGAAGAAGAAAGGGTCACACCCGTCGAAATAGTCGTCAACATCTCCACCGCATTAGGTATGGCACGCTCCGGGTTGGCCGCAACCCTGGCGCCGGCTTATGTGGAAAAAATGGCGAAGCCGATGGGGCTTATACAGCGCCGCGTGGTTGATCCGGAGACCATCCGGCAGGTCTGCCTGTATCGACCGGCGCAACGAGTCACATCGCCGGCAGCGGAGGGCTTTTCAGACCATATACTGAAGTGGCTGCCGCCGCGGGGAGCGGCATAAGCTGCGAATATCAAGAGTCATTCCTTAAGATTCAGCTACTTCTAAACAACGTGTGGCCTTTGCGTAGGTGGATACCACACCGCCCAAAGCCACCCTCCCACCATGTCCGCATTGGGTTGCGGACATGGCGCGAAATCCTCAAAGCGGACGCCGCCGCAGGCGATCGCCCGCACCTCGGGCTGGGTCGGCGCATATCATCGAGCAACGCATCGTTGCAAGGTCATCCGTCCCTCGGCCCACTATGTCGGGCCGGAAGATCTGATGTCCTTAGCACCAAGGACAAAAAAAGCCCGTCGTGAACGGGCTTTTTTATTGGAAGCAATCGTGATCCTCCCCCGATTGCTTCTCAACACTCCGAAAAACTGGGGGGTTAACCCTCGCCGTGATACCCGGTCACCCGTTCCACTTCGTTGCGCGAGCCGAGTATCACCGGCACACGCTGGTGCAGCTTGCTCGGCTTCACTTCGACGATGCGCTGGCGGCCGGTGGTGGCGGCGCCGCCGGCCTGTTCGACGATGAAGGCCATGGGGTTGGCTTCATACAGAAGGCGCAGCCTGCCGCCCTGGGCCGCGGTCTTTGAGTCGAGCGGGTACATGAACACGCCGCCGCGCGTGACGATGCGATGAACGTCGGCCACCATCGAGCCGACCCAGCGCATGTTGAAGTCCTTGCCGCGAGGACCGTCCTTGCCGGCGACCAGTTCGTCGATATAGCGCTTCACCGGCGCTTCCCAGAAGCGCGTGTTCGACATGTTGATCGCGAATTCCTTCGTGTCGGGCGGGATCTGCAGGTTTCTGCCGGTCAGGAGGAAGCTGCCGACTTCACGGTCGAGCGTGAAGGCATGGGTGCCGTCTCCCAGCGTCAGCACCAGGGTGGTCGACGGCCCGTATACGCAGTAGCCCGCGGCGACCTGGGTGGTGCCGGGCTGCTGGAAGGCTTCGTCCTCGGTGCCGGTCATGCCCTCCGGGCAGCGCAGGACCGAGAAAATGGTGCCGATGGAGACGTTGACGTCGATATTGCTGCTGCCGTCGAGCGGGTCGAAGACCAGCAGGTAGCCGCCTTTGGGAAAATGGTGCGGGATGGCATGCGGATGGTCCATTTCCTCGGAGGCCAGGCCGGCGAGGTGCCCGCCCCACTCGTTGGCTTCGAGGAGGATATCGTTGGACAGCACGTCGAGCTTTTTCTGCGCCTCGCCCTGCACATTGCCGGTGCCGGCCTCGCCGAGCACTCCGCCCAGCGCGCCCTTGCCCACGGCGATGGAGATGGTCTTGCAGGCGCGTGCGACCACCTCGATCAGGAGGCGCAGGTCGGCGCCGATCTTCCCCTTGGCGCGCTGCTCTTCGATCAGGAAGCGGGTAAGGGAGACGCTATTGGGGCCGTTCATGAGTGCTGGAATGGGGGCGGAAGATTGAAAGGAGTCTATGCAGTTTATCCGGCAAAGCGCCCGCATACCATGATGGTCTTCCACGCGGCCCGGCGAATCCCTTGATCCGGACCTCGTCGCTGGTGTTATCCGCAGTGTCTGGCACAGGCTGTCTTCGCGTGTCTGAGCCATTGGCTCCGCTGCACTCCAGGCCAAACCGGCGGACCATGGGCCCGCCGGCTGCTCTGGACACATCCCATTTCATTCCTGCGCGGCCACGACCCTGGCGACGTCCTGCCTGAGCAGGTACACCGATGCGGCGAGCAGGACGAAGTCCTTCATCAGGAAGGCCACCGGGCCGACCATCGCCGGGAAGCCGCCTGCTGAAGGCTCCCAACCGCCGGGGATGAACGGGATGATGGTGACGGTGCCGATGAAGGTGGCGACCGAACCGAGCGCGCCGAGGATGCCGAGCTTGCGGTTCCAGAAGCCCGCGAACAACAGGGCGCCGAACAGCCACTCGGACACACCCAGGAACCAGCTGGCGCCGCGGATGCCGAACAGCGGATGCAGCCAGAAGATCAGCGGGCCGTTGCTGATGTAGGGGATCAGCACCTGCGCTTCGTAGTTGAACCACTTCTGGTAGCCGAACAGGAGGAAGATCAGCACCATCGAGGCGCGGACCAGGTGGTAGTCGAGGTCCTTCCTGAACAGGAGGGAGCGGCTTAAAAGATTGGCGAGGTAAGTCATGACTGTTTCTCCTGGTACGGAATTTATTTGGGAATTTATTTGGGAATTGATTGGGGATCGACCGGAATCGACTGCGAAGGCGGATGGGCCTTGCGGCCCACCCGCCCGCCGGGTCAGGCGACGCGCGGGAAATCGACCGCGGTGTCGTTGACGCGATTGAAGACGTTGGTGAATACCGTGGTGGCGATGGCCAGAGCGATGTCCACCTGCTCAGCTTCGGTGTAGCCGGCGGCGCGGATGGCGGCGTAGGCCTCATCGCTGATGGTGCCGCTGGTCTGCTGCAAGGTACGGACGAAGTGCACCAGCGCATCGCGCTTGGCATCGCCGGTCGGCTGGCCTTCGCGGGCCTGCTTCAGCGCCTCGGGCTTCACACCGGCCATCTTGCCGAGGAGGCTGTGGGCGGCGACGCAGTAGTCACAGCCGGCGATCTCGCTCACCACCAGCTTGATGGTTTCGCGGTCGGCGGCGCTGAGACTGCCGGCGGCCAGCACGGCGTCGGCGGCGAGCACCGCCTTGAGCGCTTCGGGATTCAGCGCACCGACGGCGGCGTAGAGATTCGGTACCTTGCCGGCGGCCTTCTTGATCTCGGCAAAAACTTCGGCGGTGACACCGGTGGCGGATGCAACGGAGGGGGTATTGATACGGGACATGGCGATGCTCCTTGGCTGGATGGAACGGCTTGAACCACGGGCATCACTTTAAGTCCCGATATGAGACTTATTAATACTTTATTTGGTCATTTTTATGCTCAATAATCTCACTCTATTCGCTATAGATTCGATCTGTTCGCTGATGACGGTGAAGGGCCTTTCGATCAGGCGCCTGTGGGCTGGGGATAGACTCACTCCAGCATTTCGCACGAGTCGGCTAGTATCTGATCCGCAAAGAAATATGTTTATTCGTCTCATTATGCTGCCGCTGGTGGAGTATCCGTGGACTGGCTGAGCCGCCTCTTCGAGCTAATCCCGGTCCAGGGCCGGGTCGACCTGCGCTGCTTCTACGGCGCGCCGTGGCGCATCGAGCAGGGACCGGCGGTAACCGGAGAGATGGCGTACCACGCGGTGGTCGCCGGCTCGATGATCGTGGAAGACCCGGCGGGCGGGCCGCCGCGACGCCTGCGCACCGGTGACATCCTGCTGCTGCCGCACGGCGACTTCCATGTGCTGCACGACGCCAGCGGCGCCGCGCCGCAACCGGCCAGCAGCCGCGCCGCCCTCAACGTCACCATCAGCGAGAACAGCGGCACCGGCGAGCGCCTGGACCTGATGTGCGGCCACTTCGCCTTCTCGGCGCCGCATCGTCGCCTGCTGCAAGGCTATCTGCCGCGGGTGCTGGTGGTGCAGGCGGCCGAGCG
>JAQGNS010000235.1 GCA_028291705.1 Nevskia sp. | reverse complement strand
CGACGAAGAGCTGCCCGACGAACTCGATGAGAGCGATCCGCCCTGGTCGTTGGAGCCGCCGCAGGCGGTAAGCGTCAACGCGGAAGCGGCGCCAATGGCCGCCAGGAAAATCTTCAACCGCATTGCTGCTTACTCCCGGTAGGTGAATCGTCCCGCAGTCTGCGCGGGATCTGTGCCGCCGTTATTATTCAGTTGACGGGCCGCCACCAACCCGTCCCCGGGCAGCTCCGCGCCATGATTGTCCCGCAGGATGATGGCAAGCGCATGACCCCAGTGCATTTTTACCATTGCCGGGAAAGGCATGGCAGCGAATTCGCCCCCCATATAGGGCGTTCGCGCTACACGGCAGTTCCCGCTTTGCTCCCGGCATCTTCCATGCTGCCGAACAGCCGCACCTCGCCGGAGCCGCCGGCCAGCCGCACCAGCCTCTCGAAACGCAGGCCGATTTTCTCCAGCAGCCGGCCCGAAGCCTGGTTGTCCGGCGAAGTGATCGCCACGATGCGCTTCATGCCCAGTGTGCTGCGGGCATAGGCCAGCGTCGCGGCCGCCGCTTCACGGGCGTAGCCCTGGCTGCGATAGTGCGGCAGGAAGGCGAAGCCGATATCCACGTCGTCCAGCGTGTCCCGCTTGATCAGGCCGCAGAGGCCGATGGGGATGCGGCCATCCTTCAACTCGGCCAGGTACAGGCCGTGGCCGAGACGGCGGTACATGTCGCGCGGTCCGATGCGGATATAAGTGTGCGCATCGTCCAGGTTTCTCACGCCTTTATCGCCAATAAAGCGCAGCCATGAAGGATCGTTGAGCAGCTCCAGGATGAACGGTGCATCTTCGGCGGTGAGCCAGCGCAGCACCAGGCGCTCTGTTTCGAGGACTTTCACGGCGTAGCCTTTTTCAATCGGTCGGGGCCCCGCCGCGGGTGTTCGATCCGCTGCGGCAGGGGCGGATGGTGACAGCGTAGCGCATCGTCCCGGTCCGCCGCCCGGCCGGAAAAGTCCCGAATCCGTCCATCCTGGGAAATCGGTCACAGTGGCGCGGATCGCCGCGCACTACACTGCCGCTGCCTCGGCCAGAACCGAATCACGGGAGCGGAGCGTGTCCAGAAAAATTCTCTCACCCCTCATCGCCGATGGTAACGGGAGCCGCGATTCCGTCGCGGTTGCAGGGAAAGCCCTGATACGGCCCAGGCACCTGGTGCGCCGCATCTTCGGTGGCTTCGCGGAGGACATCGTGGAAACACCCTTGCCGGAGGACCTGGTGCGCTGGGTCACCACCCATTTCAGCGCAGACGACAGCGCTGCCGCCCTGGCCTGCCTCAAGCTGGCCGTGACCCATACCGGCGAGCCGGCCAGTCCGCGCTTCCTGCGTTGCGCCGCCCTGTCCTCCGGCGGCGAGTTGCAGCGCCTGCAGCAGCAGATCGCCCAGTTGCGCATCGACTGGCGCGACGTCATCGTGGCCGGCGAGTACAGCGTCAAGAACAAGAAGTTGATCCGCTCGCGCGACCTCGCCAAGCCGATCGCGGATGCCTGAGGGCAAATAGCAGCAGGGGCGTCCAAAGGCCCGGATTTCGGACGCCCGGCGGATTTTCGCTATAGTGCCGCATCGAGCCCAGGGCTCAACCAATAACCGGGAACATCACTTGAAAAGCAGGCACTTGAAAGGCCGGCGCCGGATCGGCGGGACGGCTGTTTTTGCTTGTATGGGCGTGCTGGCGCTGAGCGCGCAGGCTGCGGCGGCGGAGATCGCGCCGGACCCCCTGGCGCGGGACATCTTCAAGCAGCTGATCGAGATCAACACCTCGCTGTCCGTGGGCAGCACCACCGCGGCGGCGCAGGCCATGGCGCAACGCCTGTTCGACGGCGGTTTCGCCGCCGGCGATGTGCAGGTGCTGGTGGGCCCCAACCCCAAGCGCGGCAACCTGGTGGCGCGCCTGCACGGCAGCGGCGCGCACAAGCCGATGCTGATCATCGGCCATATCGACGTGGTCGAGGCCAAGCGCGAGGACTGGACCACCGACCCCTACGTCTTCACCGAGAAGGACGGCTACGTCTACGGCCGTGGTACCCAGGACATGAAGGACGGCGACGCCATCGCCGTGGCTTCGCTGATCCGCCTGAAGAAGGAAGGCTACGTCCCGGACCGCGACATCATCCTGGCGCTGACCGCTGACGAGGAAGGCGGCACCAACAACGGCGTCGACTGGCTGCTGAAGAACCATCGCGACCTGGTCAATGCCGAGTTTGCCGTCAACCCCGATTCGGGCGGGGTCGATGCCGATGCCGGCAAGGCCGTGACCTTCAACCTGGAAGCCACCGAGAAGCTGTATTCCGACTTCCAGCTCACCGTCACCAACCCCGGCGGACATAGCTCGCTACCCAAGCCGGACAACGCCATCTACCACCTGGCCGATGCCTTGGGCCGGCTGGAGAAGAAGCCCTTCCCGTTCGAGCTGAACCCGGTGACACGGGCCTGGCTGGAGTACATGGGCGGCATCGAAACCGGCCAGCGGGCCAAGGACATCAAGTCCGTGCTGCACACCCCGGCCAACCCCGCCGCCGTCGCCCGGCTGTCGCAGGACGCGCGCTACAACTCGACCCTGCGCACCACCTGCGTGGCGACCCGGCTGGAAGCCGGCCACGCCAACAACGCCCTGCCGCAGCGGGCCACCGCCAACGTCAACTGCCGCATCCTGCCCGGCCATTCGCCGGAGGAAGTGCGGCAGGATCTGATCCGCGTCTTCGCCGACTCCAAGGTCACGGTGGCCTGGATCGACTCCGCCACCAACCAGCCGCGGGACACGGCGCCCTCGACCAAGGCGATGGCGCCGCCGCCGCCGCGCGCCGACTTGATGGCCGCGCTGAAGCAGGTTGCCGGCGCCCTCTGGCCGGGCGTGCCGATCGTGCCGGAGATGGAAACCGGCGCCTCGGACAGCATCTACACCATGGCCGCCGGCATGCCCAGCTACGGCTTCTCCGGCACCGCCATCGACCGCAACGATGTGCGCGCTCACGGCAAGGACGAGCGCCTGTTGCTCAGCTCGTTCGACGAGGGCCTGGAATTTTATTATCGCTTCCTCAAGGCGATGACCGGAACGAAATAGGCCGGGCGCAGTCCATGAGTCCGCGCTGGTCCAAAAGGCCGGCGCAATGCCTGGCGTCACCTTATTGGGTGACGCTGGGGTGGTTGGAAAAAGTGGTCGGGATCCCGAGGTCCCGTCGAATTCATTGCCAGTGGAGATTGCAATGCTGAAGCGTTTCGTCGTTGTTCTGGCCCTGTTTGCTTACGCCGGCACGGCCGCTGCGCAGGGGGCCGGCAAGTGGGTGGAAGGCAAGAACTACTTCCGCATCGAGCCGGCGCAGCCGGTGTCGACCCCGGGCAAGATCGAGGTGCTCGACGTGTTTTCCTATGCCTGCCCGGCGTGCAACGGCTTCCAGCCGACGCTGGACAAGCTCAAGGCCGCCCTGCCGCCCGAGGCCAAGATGGCCTACCTGTCCGCCGCATTCAATCCCCAGGAAGACTGGCCGGTGTTCCAGCGCGCCTTCCTCGCGGCGCAGAGCCTGGACGTGGCCGAAAAGAGCCATGACGCGATGTACGACGCGGTATGGGGCAAGGGCACCCTCAGCATCACCGACAAGACCAGCGGCCATCTGCTGCCCAAGGCGCAGCAGCCGACCATCGAGGACGTAGCCAAGTTCTACGTCGCCTACGGCGTCAAGCCCGAGGACTTCCTGGCGGTGGCCAAGTCGTTCACTGTCGAGGCGCAGATCAAGCGCTCCGATGCCGAGATGCTGAGCTACCAGGTCGACAGCACGCCGACCCTGGTCGTCAACGGCAAGTATCGCCTGACCCCGACTTCGGCCGGCGGCACAGCGCAGACGATCGAGCTGGTGCAATATTTGATAGCCAAGGAAAAGGCCGGCAAGTAAGCCGGTGCGAGGGCGCGCACGCGTGCAGCGTGCGCGATCCCCGCGGCGAACCGCACAAGTGGGGTCGGCGGGGCCGGGTGCGGTGATCTATCCTTGGCTGGTGTCCATGCCCGTCAAATCGCCCCGGAACCGGCCGCCAGGACCCCGGCAAGGCATTCCGGCGTGAGAGTCCTGCCGGCTCTCATGCTGCTTGCTGTCGCCCCGGCGCTTTGCGCCGCGGGCTGGGTGCCTCCGCCGCAAGCCGATCCCATGACGATCCTCCGCCAGGCGCAGGCCGATGCCGCGGCGAAGCACTACGCGGATGCACTGGCGAAGCAGGTCTGGTTCCACGAGCACGCGCTGGATTACGCCCAGGGCCTGTACGGCCTGCGCCTGTCCTACGCCCTGAACGCCTGGGTCTCTCTTGGACGGACCTATCCGCCGGCGCTGGAGAAGCTGCGGGCCGAGCGCGATGCGGCCGCCGATCACGTGCGCCAGGGAGACGGCGCGCGAGGCTACTTCAACGAAGTCGTCGCCATCGACCGGGCCTTGAAGGACGACACGGCGACGCGGGATCTGTTCGTCTGGCTCGACGCCAACCGCAACGAAGTGGCCAGCCAAGTCTACGACATCGCCCAGGCTTCACTGGTGCGGGCGAAGGACTATGCGCTGTGCGGCAAGTACCTGCAGCCGCAGAAGGCCCTGCAAACCATCCTCGATCAATACCGCACGGTAACGCAACTTGCCGCCACCGCCGACCGCCCGGACGAAATGAAGGTGTTCGCGCAGAAGACCCTCGCCAACAGGACCGGCCTGCTGATCGCCCTGCTGGTGCAGAACCACCGCAAGGACGAAGCCAATGTCATCGCCGCGCAGGCGGTGAAGGAATGGGATGACGCCGGTTATCGCCAGCAGTTGATCGAAGCCCTGTCGGGACAGGTGCCCGAGCCTTGGCCCCTGTGACGCGGCTCGATTCTGCCGCCTGGAAGGGTGCATCGGATTGGCGCGGCACTCTGGGCTGCCTGCTTCCGGTGGCGGCGATCGAACTGGGCTATGCGCTGCTCACGCGCGTGCTTATGCCGGGCTATTTTTCCGGTGCCGGTCTGGAGTTGTACATCACGGCAGCGCGACTCCTGACCTTGCCGCTCTACTGGAAGCTGTACCGGCCCCTGATCCGGAGTCGAGCAACGCGGCGGGAAACGCTGGGTAAGCCATCGTTTCTGGTCGGTGTGGCGATACTGCTGTCGGTGCCGCTACTGTTCGGCAAGGATGATTGGACAGACCCCGCGGTCCGCACGGTTTTCGT
>JAQGNS010000224.1 GCA_028291705.1 Nevskia sp. | reverse complement strand
CGATCTGCCAGGACCGCCGTTTCATGGCGCGCACGATGCCGAAGCTGGAAGCGTTTTTCCACTACCGTAACCTCGACGTGTCGACCTTGAAGGAACTGTGCCGGCGCTGGAAGCCGGAACTGGTGGCCGGGTTCAAGAAGCACCAGAAGCACACGGCGTTAGCCGACATCATCGAATCGGTGGAAGAGCTGAAGTATTACCGCGAGCACTTCATCAAGCTATAAGTGGTGCTTTGCCGCTGCTATGTGGCGTGGCGAACGGAGCGCGTGCGTTCGGCCGGTGTATGGTGATTCCTCTATTTAATATAACGGAGGCGACCATGTCCAAGACCGATCCACGCGAACAGCAGCAGCGCGACGCGGAGCTGGCGCAGCAAGAAGCGAACAAGAACCAGCAGAAGGCCGAGCAGAATGAAGTGGCCGGCCGTCACAAGAACGACGGGCAGAAAGACCACAAGGGCGCCGACAAGGGGCCGCGCGGGCAGTAAGTTCGCAGAATCGAAAGAAAAGCCGGCTCGGGAAACCTCGCCGGTTTTTTTTGTGCAGAAACGGAAAGCAGCCGGACGGATAATTTTTTTGCCTGGTTTCTGGCGTTGGCGCCAAGCCCGGGGTCAGGTCCGACGGACCTGACCCCAATTTTCCTGAAGATCAAAGCCGCGTTTCCCGGAAATCCGTGAGGAACCAATTTTATTCCGTGCGGAACCGATGCCGACGATAAAAGATTAAAATTCCGATTTTGGCCATTAAACCTAAGAATGAGCTACCTCCACGCCGCCGGGTTTCTACTGCGCTCCTTCATCGCTTCGGACGCACCGGCCTTCGCCGCCGCGGTCCGGGAGTCGATGGCTACAGTAGGCAAATGGATGCATTGGGCCCATGCCGAATACACGGAGAACGAAGCACTTGCCTGGTTTGGATACTGCGATGCGAGCCGCGCAAATGGGAGTGCCCACGAGTTCGGGATATTCCTGCCAGATGGCATCACGTTCGTCGGTGGCGCCGGGTTAAATCAATTCAACACCGTCAACTCCTTCTGCAATCTCGGGTACTGGGTGCGCGAGTCGGCACAAAGGCAGGGCGCGGCCCTGGCCGCCGCTGCCGCGCTGTCGCGGTATGCATTCGGGCAGCTGAAGCAGGCGAGGGTCGAGATCGTCGTGGCCGCCGAAAACACCCCCAGCTGTGCCGTAGCGCGCAAGGCAGGCGCCACGCACGAATGCCTGGCGCAAAACCGCCTTCACTTGCGCGGCAAACCGGGCGCGGCACATGTCTTTTCATTGCTTCCAGAAGCAGAGGCTTAGAGCGCCCAACAAAACCTCTCGACGTACCGCCAACAGATGAGTGAGCAGGCGAGAGAAAGAAAATTTGATGAATGTCCGCACGGCGCTCGTAGCGGATGCGCAATCTGCGAAAGCGATGAAGCCAGGCAAGGGTGCGCCCAACGACCCAACGCCAGCGACCAAGTCTTTCGCGGGACTCGACGCAAATTCCCTCGATTGGGGTAGTCCCTGTGCGTCGCCACCATTGTCCTCCCCCTTCTCTGGCGCGCAAGTGCATGCTTCACGGCTGCTCGTACCGCTGATGACCGCAATTCCGGACGTGGCAGGGTTGCCAGGTCGAGCTCGCAAACGCCCAGGGAAACTACATGCTGACCGCGCATATGCGTCGCGCGCGCATCGCGCCTGGCTGCGCCGGAAAGGCATCGCCGCGCGTATTGCACGTTAGTGGTTGTAGACGGCCAGCGCCGTGACAACGACGCCGATCACGAGACCAGCGAGCGTCTTGAGCAATTGCGCCGTCGTGACGAATTTCTGCACCGTCGCGAGGACGCTTGCTTCTGGTGCCCGCTGCGCTTCGGCGGAGGTCTTGGCCATTGTGTTCCCTCGATTGCTGACAGTTGTTCTGATACTACTGTTCGAGTCCGCCCGCATCCTCAAGAGTGAGGATGTCGGCTTGGGTGGTGGTGAGGTCTAACGCCTGAATTAAGCCGACCTGCGAAGCGGGTTCGGCTTGAATGAATTGTTAGAGCGCACCTCGCGGCGGTTAAGAGCGAAAATTACTGCAGCGAATGCAGCCTCGATGGTGGCGCCAGCGCAAGCACTCAAGGTTGGAGAAGCATTTGTCTGCCCGAGGAAGTAGCCTGCGCCCGCTAGGGCAAAGCCGCACCCCCAATAGATACGCATACCGAACAGTGAACTGAACACAAGGAAGCGACCGCCGATGACAAGGAGCATGGCTGGAAAAAACCACTCGATGCGTAGTAGCGAGACTGCATAGGCAAGCGGCAGGCTGAAAATGAGCCACAGGGTACTGGCCCAAGCCAACGGCCCAAGTGGATTGCCCTTTGAATGGTTACCTGGACGGCCAAAACGCTTTGAGATCAAGACACCCACAGGGTGAATTAGCATTCCTCCGATGAAGAGCACCCAGACAGCCTGCTTTGGTGATGTTTGTGTCGTGGCGATGGCAGCGCATATCCATGCAATGGAAGAAGCGAGCATTCCAGATGCGTGGAACGGCAGAGGATTAGGCTCAGTACGCATGGCGGCGAAGGAGGTACCTATCGCCCCATATCTATTCGGCGTGCAGGTCAGCGCGCCGACCTCATGGTTGCACCGCCGCACGCGGCCGCGCAAAGTTGACCGTGATCGCTTTGACGACCGTGACCACTTACGTCAGCGCGACCGCCAGGATGAATCTGATG
>JAQGNS010000195.1 GCA_028291705.1 Nevskia sp. | reverse complement strand
TGCCCAGGATCAGTTGCGCCTTGACGTGGACCTGGCCCTTGCGGCCGACCAGCACCAGCTCCAGGGGCTCGCCGTTGTGCTTGCCCTTCTGTACCGCGCGCAGGCGTTCCTTGATCTTGCTCTGCTGGTCCGGCGCCACCAGGTCGATCAGGGGCTGGCCGGCAAGCTCCGCCGGATCGTCGTAGCCGATCAGGTGGGTGAAGGCCAGGTTGGCATTGGCCAGGATGCCTTCCTGGACATGGGCCACGGCGTCCGCGGTGCCTTCGGTGAGCTGCTGGTGGCGCGATTCGAAATCGGCCAGGCGCTGCTGCGTCAGCCGCAGGTTGCGCATGTGGTGGTGCTTAACGAACTCGCGCACCACCACCAGTTCCAGGTGGCGCAGCTGGCGCAGGTCGCTGTAGGAGACGAAATCCTGGGCACCGGCGGCGAGCGCGGCGACGGCATCCTCGACCGAATGGTCGTTGCTGATCACGACCACCGGCAGGTCCGGGCGCAGCTGGCTGACCAGCCCGATGACCTTCTCGGTCGGCGCCTTGCGCGCGTTTTCGTCGCACAGCACCAGGTCCGGTGGATTGCGCTGCAGCACGTCCTGCAGGTCTTCCAGGTCGGTGATCCAGGCCACGCGCAGGGGGTGGCCGGCATTGCGCAGGTGGCTTTCGATGCGCTTGGCCACTTCCTCGGCGGTGGTGATGACGAGCAGCACCCCGGAGGCTTCGCTCAGCAGGGCTGACGGCAGTTGGGTCATCGGCTTGCTCGTTACCATGGCAGCAGCGTCTTCGCCGGCGCGCCCGCCTCTTCGCGCGCCAGGCGTGGCACCAGATAGCCCGGCAGCATGGCTGCCAGCTCCCCCATCAATTTGACCGCTTTATTTTCGTTCACCTCGAAATGTCCCACTCCCTGGACGCGATCGAGTAGATGCAGATAGTAGGGCAAAACGCCGCAGGCAAACAGCCGTTCCGACAAAGCGGCCAAAGTATCCGCCGAATCGTTGACGCCGCGCAGCAGCACCGATTGGTTCAGAAGGGTGGCGCCGGTCCCGCGCAGGCGGGTAATGGCCGTTTCTACCGCCTGGTCGATTTCGTTGGCGTGGTTGGTGTGCAATACGATTACCTTCTGCAGCCGAGTGCGGCCCAGCCAGTCCAGCAGATGGGCGTCCACCCGCTCCGGCAACACCACGGCGGTGCGGGTATGCAGGCGCAGCCGTCGCACGTGTGGAATGCGCTCCAACTCCCCGACGAGGGCGGATAGCTTGTCGTCGTTCAGCGACAGCGGATCCCCCCCGGACAAAATCACTTCCTCGATGCTGGGATCGGCCGTGACCTGCTCAAGGGCCTCTCGCCAATTGCCACGCGAGGCCAGGCTGTCTCCATAGGGGAAGTGCCGGCGGAAGCAGTAACGGCAGTTGACTGCGCAGGCGCCGGTGGCGATAAGCAGGGTGCGGCCCTTATACTTATGGATCATCCCCCCTGATGTGAGCTTGGCCAAGTCGCCTACTGCGTCTTCGGAAAATCCAGGCGTGTCGATCCCTTCGGCCATTCCGGGCCACACTTGCAGAAACAGCGGGTCTTCGGGGTCTCCGCGGCGCATGCGGGCTACGAAGGCCTCCGGCACCCGTAGCGGAAAATGGCGCAGGCGTTCGTAATCGAGAGCAGGGAGTGTTGGATCGAGGCCAAGTTGCCGAAGCAATTCCCCGGGGCGCCCGATCAATGCCGCCCGTTGCCAGGACGGGGGCAATGAGAAGGGGGCCTCCGGCTTTAATTTTGTGGCGGAAGTCATGGCGAGATTTGGTGACGCATTCGTCATGCAATTAAGGTGCTTATCAGGACATTTAAGGGGTAGACGAGCCAGGTCAAGGTGCGTATAAACGGCTTTAACAAGCTTTGCCACCCGGGATATCGAAAAACGGCAGGAAACTTGCAGTGGCTTAAGGCGAGGTTAGTGACTGCAGTCACATTTCGGCAATCGCGTCTCGGCTATGGTTACGGTACGGCTTGTGCTCAAGGACTTATAGGGCTTCAATTCGGCGGCCTTTGTGACTGGCGTTTTCTGAATTTTGTTGTATTTCAGCATGTTACGGTTTTTTTGGGTTCTTGATCGAGCTGTTGAACCGGTATTGTTGAATCTGCAGCAAGAGATGAACGTAGCAAAAGTGTTAGAGATTTCCCTATTATTTCGGGTGCCGTCAAGCAAGCAGAGGGAATACCTCCCGAAATGTAAGGGATGTTAGGATGATTTAAGGGTTGACAGGGAATGTCATCAATGCCCGGTTTGTTTGGGGCGCCAACTTTAAAATTCAGGTTATGGAAGATAGCGTTAAGGCCTACAGAATGTCTGCCCAGGAATTTGCGCCGTCGGTCAATGACGGTGTCATGTTACATGGAGCGGGGGAACAGCAGGCGGCTATTGGTACGTCGCCGCCGGTCGGGACGATGGCGGGCGAGGTATTGCGTCGCATCGATCGCACGCTGCTCCGCCCGAAAAGCTATGAGCGGGTGAAAAGGCTGCATGACGTCATTTTCTCGCTCAGCTTCATGCTGGTTTGCGGAATCTGGCTATTCCCGATCATTGCAATAGCCATCAAGCTGGATTCACGGGGGCCGGTGTTCTTCAATCAGGCGCGCGTCGGCTGGAAGGGGCGCAAGTTTTTCTGCCTCAAATTCCGCACGATGTCGTACGATCCCAACGCCTGTTTCGTCCAAGCCCAGAAGGACGATCCGCGAGTTACCAGGGTCGGCAAGTTCCTCCGTAAAACCAATCTGGATGAACTCCCACAGTTCATCAATGTGCTGAAAGGGGAAATGTCCGTGGTTGGTCCCCGTCCGCATGTCGGCGAACTGGATCTGCTGCATTGCGACGAAGTCCCGGGCTACAAGCTTCGCCACTTGGTGCGTCCGGGTGTGACCGGCCTGGCACAGGTTTCCGGTTGTCGTGGGGCCACCCAAAGTCTTCGCGACATGGAGCATCGCATCAGGTTTGACCTTTTCTATGTCCGGAACATGAATTTCATGCTGGATATAAAAATCATCGCCCTGACCGTGTTGCGGGTGCTTCAAGGTGATACCAACGCTTATTGAAAGATAAGCGGCGCGATTCCCCATTTCAGATAAGGATTGCGCGGTTCCCGTTTTCTACGAGCGAGAGTGCTTCTTGTCGAGGCCGGTTTTTCCAATCCAGGGTAAGTGATGCGTGTTCTCGTTGTTGGCGGGGCGGGTTACATCGGTGCACATATGTGCAAGATGCTCGCTGAATCCGATCATGAAATCGTAGTTCTGGACAATTTCTCGACGGGTCACAAGGCGGCTGTTCAGTGGGGTCGGCTCGAAGAGATGGCGCTGGCCGATGTCGATCGGCTCGATGCGGTATTCGAAAAATATCAATTCGATTCGGTGATGCACTTCGCGGCTGCGTCCATTGTGGGCGAATCCGTTCGCGATCCGCTGAAGTATTACGAAAACAATGTTTCGGACGTGATCTCGCTCTTGCGCGCCATGCAGCGCCATCGGGTCATGCGGTTCGTTTTTTCATCTACCGCAGCCGTTTTTGGGGAGCCGCAGAGCGACTTTATCGACGAACAACATCCTCGTGCGCCAATCAATCCGTATGGCGCCAGCAAGCTGACCGTCGAACGAATATTGATGGATTGTGCATCGGCCTACGGCCTGAGTTCCGTCGCCCTGAGATATTTCAATGCAGCTGGTGCCGATCCGTCGTCCCTGATCGGCGAATCGCATCTACCCGAAACCCACTTGATACCAAAGCTGTTGCGACGGGTTGCCGGTGAGGATATCGACGTCCGCATCTTCGGAACTGATTACCCGACACCGGATGGCACGTGCATTCGCGATTACGTCCACGTCAATGATCTGTGCAGCGCTCATCTCCTGGCGCTGAATCGGCTGCGCGAAATGGGTTCCCCGGCTTTCGAGGCATTCAATCTAGGGAACGGCCGGGGTTACTCGGTCAAGGAAATTATCACCGCGGTGGCCCGCACCACGGGCAAAACGCTGGATCTCCCGCTTGATCCGCCTCGCCATGGCGACCCGGCCCGATTGGTGGCGGATGGATCCCTGGCAAAAGCCGCTCTTGGCTGGACGCCGAAGTACACGGAGATCGCGGATATCATCGATACGGCCTGGAAATGGCATCGCCAGCCACGGTACTAGTTGAAGAAAGTGGAATATCGGATGAATCCGGCATTTAAACTACTCGTGGATGGCGTGGTTCCTCGCATTTTTTCTGCGATGGATGGGCAGAATATCCGCGCGGGAAGACGCATTCGCCTGAATGTCTGGAGAATGATGTCGAAACAACCATTGCATGGTTAACGGTGCGATATTTGTATCATTTGCTTCCATCCCCCTGCCTGGTGCGATGATGGAAATTGTCGGCATCGGCATCGGTGCGTCATCTGAATTTAGGGAGTGTTAGTGCGTTTTCTTTTGGTATCGCCGAATTTTGCTCCGGAGATGGTTGGCATAGGCCGCTACAATGCAGAGCTCACGGAGTATCTGTCCGGGCAGGGCTCCGAGGTGATCGTCGTCGCCCCTCCCCCGCACTACCCAGGCTGGAGCGTTTTCTCCGGCTACCGTGCTTTTGATTCCCGCAGTGAGGAGATAGCTGGCGCTTTGGTATTGCGCTGTCCCACCTTGATTGCCGGCAATGGCCGGGGTATCGGCCGTATCGCTTTCATGTTGAGCTTTGCGTTATCGGGGTTTTTCCGCCTGCTCGCGCTGAATTTCCAGCGTCGCGCCGACTGGATATTCGTCACGGTTCCGAATTCATTCGCAGCCTGGGGCGCGATTACGGCCGGGCGCATGTTCGGCGTCCGGACCTGGGTGCATGTTCAGGATTTCGAACTGGATATCGCGGCGAAGATGGGATTGGTAGGCGGAGCGGGCTTTCTTTTGCGCGGGGCGGAAGCGATCGATGCCTGGTTCCTGAGGCGGGCCGACATCGTGTCCTCGATCTCGGGCAAAATGCACGAAAAAGTCCTGCAGCGCGGTGTGCCGTCGGAGCGCACGTTTTTGCTGCCCAACTGGGCGTCGGTCAGCCCGGTCCCGGATCCTGGCCTGGTTGCCCGCCTTCGAGATGAGTTGCGTATTTCTTCGCACCAGCGGGTGGCACTATATTCGGGCACCATGGCCAGAAAACAGGGCATTCCTTTGCTTGGCGAGTGTGCAAAGAGGCTTGAAACCAGGGACGACCTGGTGTTCGTTTTTTGCGGCGAGGGCGTGGCGCGCAAGGAACTCGAGCAGCAATGCGCTGCGTTGAACAACGTCAGGATTCGGGATTTCGTGCCCAATGAGCAATTGGGTAGTCTTTTGGCGATGGCCGATGTGCATTTGCTGCCCCAGCGCGCGGCCGCCAGCGACCTGGTGATGCCTTCGAAGTTGGGAGGTATGCTATCCAGCGGCAAGCCTGTGGTGGCGACTGCCGAAGCGGGATCCGAAGTGGCCACTGTTTTGAAAGGACGCGGGATAGTGGTTCCACCGGACGACGGAGCTGCACTGTGTGAGGCAATCGGCCGTTTGCTGGATGACGGCGAATTTGCCGAGGGTCTGGGGCGGGCTGGTCAGGAATATGCGCGCGATAGTCTGCTCCGTGACAAGATTCTGGCAAGGTTTTTGAGAAAGTTGACTGCTGAAGTCAAATAACGCGTTGGATGTTTTCTTAGTAAGGAATACCATGAAAGTTGCGCTGATTACGGGTGTAACGGGGCAGGACGGCGCATATCTGGCCGAACTGCTTCTGAGCAAGGGCTATGAAGTTCACGGGATCAAGCGGCGTGCTTCGCTGTTCAACACGGATCGCATCGATCACCTATATCAGGGACCGCAGGAGCAGGGACGCCGCTTCGTTTTGCACTATGGCGATCTCACGGACTCGACCAATCTGATCCGCATCATTCAACAAGTGCAGCCCGACGAGATTTATAACCTGGGTGCGCAGAGCCACGTCGCGGTCTCTTTCGAGAGCCCTGAATACACGGCCAACAGCGATGCCATGGGCACCTTGCGCATTCTGGAAGCGATCAGGATTCTGGGTCTGGAAAAGAAGACCCGCTTCTACCAGGCATCGACTTCCGAGCTGTACGGCAAGGTTCAGGAAATCCCCCAGAAGGAAACCACGCCGTTTTATCCGCGCTCGCCTTACGCGGTCGCCAAGCTTTACGCCTACTGGATCGTGGTGAATTATCGCGAGGCCTATGGCATTTATGCCTGCAACGGCATTCTCTTCAATCACGAATCCCCCCTTCGCGGCGAGACTTTCGTAACCCGCAAGATCACGCGCGCCATCAGCCGCATCCATCTCGGTCTGCAGGACTGCCTTTTTCTCGGAAACTTCAATTCGCTGCGCGATTGGGGGCACGCCCGCGACTACGTCGATATGCAATGGCTGATGCTGCAGCAGGAGCAGCCGGAGGACTACGTCATTGCTACCGGCGTTCAGTATTCGGTGCGCCAGTTCGTTTCGCAGGCGGCCCAGGAACTGGGTATTTCCATAGAATGGTCCGGGGAGAGTGTCGATGAGGTCGGCATTGTCTCCGCGGCGCCGGCGGATTCGAAAGTGAAGCCTGGCCAGAAGATCGTAGCGGTCGATCCGCGCTATTTCCGCCCGACCGAAGTCGAAACCCTGCTGGGTGATCCGACGAAGGCCAAGCAAAAGCTCGGTTGGGTCCCAAAGACGAGTTTCGCCGAACTCGTCCGTGAAATGGTGGCCGAGGATCTCAAGATTGCCCAGCGAGATACGCTGATCAAGGACGCAGGATTCCGCGCCTACACCTACAACGAGTAGGCGCATGGAAAAGCACTCCCGGATTTTCGTCGCAGGCCACAGCGGTTTGGCGGGAGGAGCCATCCTGCGGCGCTTGCGGGTGCAGGGGTTCGACAACCTGCTGTTGCGCGGGCATCAGGATTTGGACCTGATCGACCAGGTTGCGGTGGAGCGATTCTTCGAGACCGAGAAGCCCGAATATGTATTCCTGGCGGCGGCGAAAGTCGGCGGCATCCATGCCAACAACATTTATCCGGCGGAGTTCCTTCGCGATAATCTGGTCATCCAGACCAATGTGATCCATTCGGCATGGAAATACGGCACCAGCAAACTGGCCTTTCTGGGCTCTTCCTGCATCTACCCGAAGCACGCGGCTCAGCCGATGGCGGAAACCGAGTTGCTGACTGGACCGCTGGAACCGACCAATGAATGGTATGCCATAGCAAAAATCGCCGGCATCAAACAGTGCCAGGCATACCGGCGCCAATATGGATTCAACGCCATCTCTCTGATGCCGACCAATCTGTACGGCCCGGGAGACAACTTCCATCTCGAAAACTCACACGTCCTGCCGGCGCTGATACGCAAATTTCACGAAGCCAGAGTTACAGATTCTCCGGAAGTAGTGATGTGGGGAACGGGTACGCCCAAGAGGGAATTTCTGCACGTGGACGACCTTGCTGATGCGGTCGTCTATTTGATGCAGAACTACGATGCGGAAGAGATCATTAACATCGGTGTCGGTGAAGATGTCTCGATCAGCGAGTTGGCGCATATCGTGGCGGACACCGTCGGCTATAGCGGCAAGATCGTGAATGATCTCACCAAGCCCGACGGCACGCCGCGCAAGCTCATGGAAGTGAGCCGACTCCACGCCCTGGGCTGGAAGGCGAGCATTCCTCTGCGCGAGGGAATTGCCAGTACATATCAGTGGTTCCTGCAACACCAGGATCGATTCAGGGCCTGAGCTGGATTTTTCTGTCCAGGGGAAGGTTCCGCTGTGTTCCACGGAAAGCTTTAGCGAGGCTGTCGCCTGCGCTTGACGGTGGGCGTCGCTGTGGAGTGGTTTGGTGAGCTGCTCTTCCGGTCTTTTTTGAGATCGACAGGCCGCCCGCGCAAACGCGATACCGGTTCTGGTGCGGCCTCGGAGGCGGGCGTTTTGTCCTTGTAGCGGCACAAATCTGCGACGACGCAGCGCCAGCATTCCGGCGTACGCGCCTTGCAGACGTAGCGGCCGTGCAGGATCAGCCAGTGATGGGCATGCAGGCGATAGGATTCGGGAGTGATCTTTTCCAGCTTTTCCGAAATCTTGTCGGGACTGGTTCCCGGCGCCAGCCCGGTACGGTTGGCGATGCGGAAGATGTGCGTATCCACGGCGATGGTCGGTTCGCCGAAGGCCACGTTCAGCACCACGTTGGCGGTCTTGCGGCCGACGCCCGGCAGGGCCTCCAGGGCGGCGCGGTCGTGCGGTACCTGGCCGCCGTGAAGCTCCAGCAGCTGCCGGCACAGGGCGATGACGTTCTTCGCCTTGGTCTGGTACAGGCCGATGGTCTTGATGTAGCCGCGTAGCTTCTCTTCGCCCAGGGCGATCAGCTTTTCCGGCGTATTGGCCACCGGGTAGAGCAGGGTCGTGGCCTTGTTGACGCTGACGTCGGTGGCCTGTGCGGACAGCACCACCGCCACCAGCAGTTCGAACGGGCTGCTGTATTCCAGCTCACTGCGCGGGTTGGGGTTGCCGGCGGCGAGGCGGCGGTACAGTTCGGCAATATCGGCGGGTTTCATGATGGACCGGGATTATTGCGCCTGGCCCGCGAACGGGCGATGGCGGCGGCGATGTCGATGGCACCGGCCTTGTCTCGCAGGCTCGGCGCCGCGCGCCGACGTGCAGCCGCCCGTGCCTGCTGCTCGCGGCCCAGCCGCGCCTTGCGGGCGGCGTGGCGCTGCCTCCAGGGGCCGGCCATGGCCGCCGGTCTAGGCAACTCCGTGGGGCGCGGTGCCATCACGATGCAATCGACCGGGCAGGGCGGGATGCACAGCTCACAGCCGCTGCATTCCGCCGCGATCACCGTATGCATCAGCTTGGCCGCGCCGACGATGGCGTCCACCGGGCAGGCCAGTACGCACTTGAAGCAGCCGATGCAGCGGGTCTCGTCGATCACCGCGATGACGGCGATTTCTGTTTCCAGGCCGTTTTCGGGATTCAGCGGCTTGGGCGATACGCCGAGCAACTGCGCCAGCGCGGAGATGGTGGCGCTACCGCCGGGCGGGCACTGATTGATGTCGGCAGCGCCCGCGGCCACGGCTTCGGCGTACGGCTTGCAGCCGTCGTAACCGCAGCGCGTGCACTGGGTCTGGGGCAGTAGGGCGTCGATGCGGCCGGAGAGGGCAGTGTCAATCATGGTCTGCTTGAAACTGGATCCCCGCCTTCGCGGGGATGACCGCGCTATGCGCGGTCACTTGACCCGCATGCCCGGCTCGGCGCCCGAGTCCGGCGACAGCAGGAAGGGCTTGCCGTCGCCGTGGCTGGCGGCCAGCACCATGCCTTCGGACAGGCCAAAGCGCATCTTGCGCGGCGCGAGGTTGGCGACGACCACAGTGAGGCGGCCGATCAGGGTTTCCGGCGCGTACTGCGACTTGATGCCGGCGAACACCTGCCGCTTGCCCAGTTCACCCAGGTCCAGTGTCAGTTTCAGCAGCTTGTCGGCGCCTTCCACCGGCTCGGCATTGTCGATGCGCGCGATGCGCAGCTCGACCTTGTTGAAATCGTCGATGGAGATGGGGGCGCTGGGAGTCTGGGCGCCCGAGGCTACCCCCTCCCCAACCCCTCCCCGCAAGGGGGAGGGGCTTTTGGCCTCTCCTCCCATTGCGGGAGGGGATTGAGGGGAGGGGTTGGTCGCTGGCGCCAAAGCCTTGGCAGTCGGCGCCAGATCTTCTTTCGATGCTTCGGTCATGGCCTTGATCTGCGCCGGGTCGATGCGGGTGATGAGCGGCTGGTAGGGCTTGATGGCGTGGCCCAGCAGCGGCTGCGCCGCATCCTGCCAAGTGAGGGGCGGAACGTTGAGGAATGATTCGGCCTGCGCGGCAAGCCTGGGCAGCAGCGGCTTCAGGTACAGCGTGAGCAGGCGGAACACATTCAGGTAGGTGGTGCAGACCTGGTGCAACTGCGCGCGCGCATTTTCGTCCTTGGCCATCAGCCACGGCGCGGCGCGCTGGATCGCCTCGTTCGCCTCGTCGGCCAGCGCCATGATGGTGCGCACGGCTTCGGCGAAATCGCGCTTCTCGTAGGATTCGGCGATGCGCGGCGCCGCGTCGGCGATGCGCGCATAGCCCTGCGCGTCGTGCAGTTCTGCTGCCAGCTTGCCGTCGAACAGCTTCTCGACGAATCCCGCGCAACGGCTGGCGATGTTGACGTACTTGCCGACCAGGTCGCTGTTCACCCGGGCGACGAAGTCCTCCAGGTTGAGGTCGATGTCCACCACGCCGGGGCCGAGCTTGGTGGCGAAGTAGTAGCGAAGGTATTCCGGGCTGAGACCGGCGTCGAGGTAGGTGCGCGCCTTGATGAAGGTGCCGCGCGACTTGCTCATCTTGGCGCCGTCGACGGTAAGGTAGCCGTTCACCGACAGGCCATTCGGCTCGCGCATGCCGGCGCCGCGCAGCATTCCCGGCCAGAACAGGCCGTGGAAGTTGATGATGTCCTTGCCGATGAAATGCCACATCTCGACCGTGGAGTCCGCGCCGATGATCGTTTCGAGCTTCGCCTGGTCACCACCCAGGTAGGCCAGCAGGCTGGCGAAATAGCCGATCGGCGCGTCCAGCCAGACGTAGAAGTACTTGCCGGGCTTGCCCGGAATCTCGAAGCCGAAGTAGGGCGCGTCGCGCGAGATGTCCCAGTCCTTCAGGCCGCCGTCGAGCCATTCACCCAGCTTGGCCTTGACGCTGTCGTGCACCTGCGCGCCCTTGAGCCAGCGGCTGATCTCGTCCTGCATCTTCGACAGGGCGAAGAAATAGTGTTCGGACGGTCGCCATTCCGGTGCGGCGCCTGAGAGCACCGAGAACGGATTCTTCAGCTCGCGCGCCGAGTAGGTGGCGCTGCAGTTCTCGCAGTTGTCGCCGTACTGGTCGGGCGTACCGCAGTTGGGGCAGATGCCCTTGATGTAGCGGTCGGGCAGGAACATGCCCTTGACCGGATCGTAAGCCTGCTCGATCTCGCGCGCGACGATGTAGCCGCCGCGTTCGAGCGCCGCATAGATGCGTTCGGACAGCACCCGATTCTCGTCCGAGTGGGTCGAGTGATAGTGGTTGAAGTCGATGTGGAAGGCGGCGAAATCCTGTTCGTGCCCGGTCTTGATCCCGGCGATATAGGTTTCCGGCGACAGCCCGGCCTTCTCGGCGGCGAGCATGATCGGCGTGCCGTGCGCGTCGTCGGCACAGACGTAGGTGACTTCGTTGCCCTGCATGCGCTGGAAGCGCACCCAGACATCGCCCTGGATGTAGCCCACCAGATGGCCCAGATGCAGCGGGCCATTGGCATAGGGCAAGGCATTGGTGACGAACAGTTTTCTGGTGGCCGGCAAGGTCATTTCGGGCGCCGCGTGGGGAGTCTCTGGATTATCGCATAGCGCCTCCCGGGCTTCGCCCGGGAAAGCCGGGGGCGGGTGTTAGACTTCGCGCCTGAAATCCCCTTCCTTACATGGTCCCCCGATGTCCGAACTCGCTCTTCTCGAAACCGCGCTCGGCCGCTACGTCGATCCCCTGCTGGGGCGTGACCTCCAGTCCGCCGGCGTGGAGCGCCGCATCGAGCTGAACGGCGCCCGCGCCCGCGTCTACATCGAGCTGGGCTTCCCGGCGGCCGGTTACCGGGAGGCGCTTGCGGCGGCCCTGCAGCGGCACCTGGCAGCCGCCAAGCCCGGGCTGGAGGTCGAGGTGCTGCTGGACTGGCGCATCGCCCCGCACGCGGTACAGAAGGGCCTGCAGCCTCTGCCAGGGGTCAAGAACGTCATTGCCGTGGCCTCCGGCAAGGGCGGCGTGGGCAAGTCCACCGTGGCGGTGAATTTTGCCCTGTCGCTGCAGGCCGAGGGTGCGCGGGTCGGCATCCTCGACGCCGACCTCTACGGCCCCAGCCAGCCGCTGATGCTGGGCAGCAGCCGCGAGCGCCCAGCCTCGCCGGACGGCCGGCGCATGCATCCCATCATCGCCCACGGCTTGCAGGCCATGTCGATCGGCTTTCTGCTCGATTCGGACGCCCAGCCGACCATCTGGCGCGGTCCGATGGCTACCCAGGCGCTGTGGCAGCTGCTGACCGAAACGGCCTGGGACGACCTGGACTACCTGGTGGTGGACATGCCACCGGGCACCGGCGACATCCAGCTGTCCCTGTCGCAGAAAGTACCCGTGGCCGGCAGCGTGGTGGTGACCACGCCGCAGGACGTGGCCCTGCTCGATGCGCGCAAGGGCCTGGAGATGTTCCGCAAGGTTGGCATCCCGGTGCTGGGCATCGTCGAAAACATGAGCACCCACGTGTGCGGCAATTGCGGCCACGAGGAAGCGATCTTCGGCGCCGGCGGTGGCGAGCGGCTGGCCCGCGACGCCGGCTCGGAACTCCTCGGCCAGTTGCCGCTGGACATCCGCATCCGCCAGCAGGCGGACAGCGGTAACCCCACCGTCGCCGCCGACCCGGAGAGTGCGCTGGCGCACCGTTACCGCGATATCGCCCGTCTGGCCGTGGCGCGCCTGGCTTATGGCGAGGCCGCGGATGCGGGATTCCCCAGCATCGGCATCGTCGAAGATTAGGAGTTGCGCATGGCCGGCCGGCACAGATTGCTGCCGGTCACTGTCGCGAAATTACGGCCGCTGTGTGAACTGCCGTAGTCGCCGGATCAATTGAAGAGTCAGTACCAGATGAGTATCAAAGCCGACAAATGGATCCGCCGCATGGCGGAGCAGCAGGGCATGATCGAGCCGTTCGAGCCGGGCCAGGTCCGTACCAATGACCGCGGCAAGATCGTCAGCTACGGCGTTTCCAGTTATGGCTACGACGTGCGCTGCGCCGACGAATTCAAGATCTTCACCAACATCAACTCGACCATTGTCGATCCCAAGGCTTTCGATCCGAAGAGCTTTGTCGATTTCCAGGGCGAGTGCTGCGTCATCCCGCCGAATTCGTTCGCGCTGGCGCGCACCGTGGAGTACTTCCGCATCCCGCGCAACGTGCTGGTGATCTGCCTGGGCAAGAGCACCTATGCGCGCT
>JAQGNS010000177.1 GCA_028291705.1 Nevskia sp. | reverse complement strand
CCGGGCGAGCGCCTGGCGCAGCTGGTGTTCGTGCCGGTGGTGCGCGCAGAATTCGAACTGGTCACCGACTTCGAGGCGAGCCATCGCGGCGAAGGCGGCTTCGGCCACACCGGGCGGCATTGAGCGCAGGCCTTCAACCGCCTGCAATGACCGCCGACCCCCGCGCCCTCCTGCCCAGCAATATCCGCATCCAAATGCCGATCGACCACGAAAAAGCGATCAACATCGCCCACGTCCTCACCGAGGCCCTGCCCTACATCCGGCGCTTCGCGGGCAAGACCTTTGTCGTCAAGTACGGCGGCAACGCCATGGGCGACGACGACATGATCGACAGCTTCGCCCGCGACATCGTGCTGATGAAGGCGGTGGGCATGCACCCGGTGGTGGTGCACGGCGGCGGCCCGCAGATCGGCAAGCACCTGGAAAAGCTCGGCAAGACCAGCGAGTTCGTCGAGGGCATGCGCGTCACCGACGCCGAGACCATGGACGTGGTCGAGATGATGCTCGGCGGCCTGGTCAACAAGGCGGTGGTCAACGCCATCGCCAAGCAGGGCGGCCGCGCGGTCGGCCTCACCGGCAAGGACGGCGGCCTGATCCGCGCGCGCAAGCTGCTGATCAAGGGCCGGGACATCGGCCAGGTCGGCGAAGTCGAAGCGATCGACCCGCGGGTGGTTACCCACCTCGAAACCGGCGGCTTCATCCCGGTGATCGCGCCGGTCGGCGTCGGCGCCGACGGCACCGCCTACAACATCAACGCTGACCTCGTCGCGGGCAAGCTGGCCAGCGTGCTGCAGGCCGAGAAGCTGATGCTGCTGACCAATGTGCAGGGCCTGATGGACAAGCAGGGCCAGGTGCTGACCGGCCTGACCGTGCCGCAGGTGGAGGCGTTGATCGCCGACGGCACGGTGTACGGCGGCATGCTGCCCAAGGTGGCCTGCGCGCTGGACGCGGTGCGCTCCGGCGTGAAGAGTTCGGTGATCATTGACGGCCGCCTGCAGCACGCGGTGCTGCTGGAGCTGTTCACCGACCAGGGCATCGGCACGCTGATCCGGGCCTGAGGGGGAGACGGCCCTCTCCCGGCCCTTCGGGCCACCTTCTCCCGCAAGCGGGAGAGGGGATCCATCTACCGCGCCTGCGGCTCCTTGGCCCGGGTCTGCTCGTCCAGCTTGCGCACGAAGTACTCCATGATGCGTCGGTAGATCTGGTCCTTCAGCACCAGGTCCTCTACGCCGTAATCGATGTTCGGGTTGTCGTTGACCTCGATCACCTTGACCACGTTGCCGAACTGCTTCAGGTCCACGCCGTAGAGGCCGCTGCCGATGGCGCGCGCCGCCTGCAGGGCCACGCTCAGCACTTGCTTGGGCACGTCCTTCACGTCCAGCGTCTCGTGGTTGCCCTCGCGCTTGGCGCCGTTCTTGTCGCGCTTCACCACCTGCCAGTGCGCCGGTGCCATGAAGTAGCGGCAGGCGTAGAGCGGCTGGCCGTCGAGCACGCCGATGCGCCAGTCGTACTCGGTGGGCTCGAAGCGCTGCGCCACGATCAGGTCGGAGCGCTCCAGGAATTCGCGCGTCTCGCGCTTCAGGTCGGCTTCGGACTCGACCTTGATCACGCCCTTGGAGAACTGCGAGTCGGGCTGCTTCAGCACCAGCGGGAAGCCCATTTCGCGGCCGACGTCGGCGACGTTGGCGCGGTGCACCAGCATGGTCTTGGGCTGGGGGATGCGGTGGCGGTCCATCAACTGCGCCAGGTAGACCTTGTTGGCGCAGCGCAGGATCGACTCGGGATCGTCCACCACCACCAGGCCCTCGCGCGCGCCGCGGCGCGAGAAGCGGTAGGTGTGGTGGTTGACCGCGGTGGTCTCGCGGATGAACAGGGCGTCGTACTCGGCGACGTGGCCGTAATCGGACTTGTCGAGGAAGTCGACCGAGAAGCCCAGGTCTTCCGCCGCCTTCTCGAACAGCTTGAGGGCGCGCGCATTGGAGGGCGCTTCCTTCTCGTCCTCGTTGACCAGGATGGCCAGGTCGTAGCGGGTGGAGTCGCGCTTGCGGCGCGGCCCGCGGCGGCGGGTGAAGTACTCGCGCGCGGTCTGGTAGAGGAACTCGTGGTGCGCCGCCGGCACTTCGCCCATGGCCACGGCGTTGAGCGTATCGACGCGCCACTGGTTGCCGCGCCAGACGAACTTGGCCTGCAGCAGCGGCGCCGGGAACAAGTTGAACAGCGCCCGCGCCAGCCGCTCGTGGCGGATGTAGGGGCTGTCGCCGAAATAGACGTTGAGGACGTACTCGCTGGAACCGAGCCGGGCCAGGCTCTGCTGGATCAGCTCCTCGATTTCATCGTTCAGCACCGAGGGGCTTTCCGCCAGCTTCAGATCCTGCACGGTGGTGATGTCCGGCAGGATCTTGTGGCCGCGCGCGCCGGCCAGCAGCGAGACGTAGTAACCGGTGGTCTGGTAGCTGAAGGTGCGGCACAGGTTGTAGACGCGCACGCCGCGCAGGCGGGTGAAGGAATCCTGCGTCAGGTAGTCCCAGGCGGTGACGACATCGACCCCGGGGATGTCCACCGGCCAGTCGCCCTGCTGATCGACAACCACAATACCGCTCACGCGGCCTCCTGCTGGGGGTCACGCGTGTGCGGCTGGTCTTGCAAGGGGTCTTCTTTTTCCGGGTCGTCCGTCATTGAAAATTGGCGGCCTGAATTCGGGTTCGCCGCGCCGGCAAATGCTAACACGCCGTCGTGCGCGCAATGCGGCGCACTTCACGCTTTACCGGCGCTTCGAAAAAATGCCGCCGCGCCCTCCTGACAGAATGGTGTCAGCAGCGCCGGCGCAACATGGCTCCCGTGCACTTCGCACCCTCACCTGCGAGCCCCCCATGAGCCGTGAACAGCAGCGCCGTAATCTTCCCGTATGGTTCGAGATCCCCGTCAGCGACATGCCGCGGGCGATCCGCTTCTACGAAATCCTGTTCCAGTCTCCGTTGATGCGCGAGAGCGCCGGGCCGACGGAACTGGCCGTGTTCCCGCGCCGCGACGCGGGCGGCACCACCGGTTGCCTGGCCCGCGGCGAGATGTTCAAGCCGGGCGGCGACGGCACCCTGGTCTATCTCAACGCCGACCCGCTGCTCGACCAGGCCCTGGAACGGGTTAAGGCCGCCGGCGGCGAAGTGCTGGTGCCGCGCACCGAGCTGCCCGACGACATCGGCTGCTTCGCCCTGTTCCGCGACTGCGAAGGCAACCGCGTCGGCCTGCACGCGCTGGCCTGATCCACACCGTTCCCAGGAGAAAACCATGATTCTAGGATTGCGCAGCGCCATCTACCCCGTGCCGGAACTGGCCGAGGGGCGCGAGTGGTACAGCAAGGTGCTGGGGGTGCCCCCGCACTTCGATCAGCCTTTCTACGTCGGCTTCGGCGTCGGCGGTTTCGAGCTGGGTCTGATTCCCGATGGCCGGCCCGGCTCGCTCGGCGTGCAGGCCTACTGGGGCGTGCCCGACATCGAAACCGAGCTGGCGCGCCTGGTCCGGCTCGGCGCCAAGCCCAACGAAGCGGCCAAGGATGTCGGCGGCGGCATCAAGGTGGGCTCGGTGCTGGACCCGTTCGGCAATGTCTTCTCGCTGATCGAGAACCCGCAGTTCGACCCCAGGGCGGTGAATTAACCGGGCCGCTGTCGATCCGGAGCCTCCTCGTTCGACTTACTGATAGGGAGCGGAATTCCATGCCGGTCTCTATCAGGCCAACGAGGATCTAGCGTGATCAATCAAGGAGTGCACATGAACCTGAGCCTATTGCTGCATCCGGCCCTGGCGCCGGCATTGATGGCCGAAGGCAGCACACGGCCGTTCATCCTGTCGTTCTGCGCCAGGCTGGCCTATGCGGCACTGGCGCTGCTGCAACCCGACTTCGTCATCGCCGCGGCGCTGGTGCTGGCGGCCCTGCGCAAATTGCCGCTGCTGCTGGCCGGCGCGGCGCGGACGATGCCGGGATGCCTGGCCGTGCAGCGCTGGCGGTATGCTTGAGGTTCTATGAGACGTGCCGACCGGCTGTTCCAGATTGTGCAGTACCTCCGCGGGCGGCGGCTCACCACCGCCGCCCAGCTGGCGGACTGGCTGGAAGTGTCGCAGCGCACGGTGTACCGCGACATCCAGGACCTGGAACGCACCGGGGTGCCGATCGAGGGCGAGGCCGGGGTGGGTTACCGGCTGCGTCCCGAATTCGACATGCCGCCGCTGATGTTCACCTACGCCGAGGTGGAAGCGCTGGTGGCCGGCGCGCGCATGATCGGCAGCTGGGGTAGCCCGCAGCTGCGGCAGGCGTCCGAACTGGCCCTGGCCAAGATCGCCGCGGCGCTGCCGGAACCGCGCCGCATCGAGCTGGAGCGCACCCGGCTCTACGCCATGAGCTATGCCGACCCGGCCGTCGGCGACGTGCTCGACACCCTGCGCCACGTCATCGCCGGCCGGGTCGTCACCCTGCTCGACTACAAGGACGCTGTCAGCCAGGCCAGCACCCGCCATGTCTGGCCGCTGGGCCTGTATTTCTGGGGCAACGTCTGGTCGCTCGCCGCCTGGTGCGAACTGCGCCGCGACTTCCGCAACTTCCGCCTGGATCGCATCGGCGGCGCCTTCTCCACCGAACGGCAGTATCCCGATCAGGCCGGCTTCCGCCTGGAAGACTACATCCGCGCCATGCGCTCGAAAAAGCCGGAGAAGTGACCGGAGATTAATTGCCGCGGAACACCGCGGCGATCCTGTCGTCCAAATCCACACACGGACTGTTGCGCGGCCGGACGCCGAGCGCGCGGCCCGTGCGGTTCGATCGATTCCAGGCCCAACCGAGACCTGCGCTTCCGGGAGAAACGCGATGACCGATACCCTGATCGCAACGCGCGGTGCCGGCTCCGCGCTGGTCGAAGCCGGCTACGCCCTGGCCGGCCTGCCGTTGCACATCGAATACATGGACTACACCGCACCCGGAGCGGAGCAGGCGCGGCTGATCCAGCTCAATCCGCTGCGCCAGGTGCCGACCCTGCTGCGCGCCGACGGCACGGTGCTGACCGAAAGCGCGGCAATCCTGCTGCACCTGGCCGAGACGCAGCCGCAGGCGTACCTGATGCCGGCCGTGGACGACCCACGGCGCGCGGAATTCCTGCGCTGGCTGTTCTTCATCAATACGGCGATCTACCCCACCTTCACCTACGGCGACGAGCCGCAGCACTGGGTGGAAGGCGAGGCCGCCGGGCAACAACTGCGCGCCAGCACCGACCGCCGCCGCGAGCAATGCTGGCTGCACCTGGAAGGCAGCCTGACCCCCGCCCCCTGGATGATGGGAACGGACTTTTCCCTGCTGGACCTCTACGTCGGCGTGATGAGTCACTGGCGCCCGCGCCACGTCTGGTTCGGCAACCACTGCCCCAAGCTGCACGCGGTGGCGCTGGAAGTCGATGCGAAGCCGGAGCTGGCCGACGTGTGGCAGCGGAATTTCAGGAAGGCGGAGATCGCCTGATTACGGCAACCGCAAATACCGTCATGCCGGCGAAAGCCGGCATCCAGAGTCGGTGGCGCTGCAGGCGGGCTTCCTGGATGCCGGCTTTCGCCGGTATGACGAGCAACAACTTGTCCCAAATAAAAAGCCCCGCAAGGCCGATAGCCTTGCGGGGCTTTTGAATGAAACGACTGCGCTTAGCGATCAGCCCGCTTGCGGTCCATTTCCTTGAGATGCTTCTTGCGCACGCGGATCGAGGTCGGCGTCAGTTCGACCAGCTCGTCGTTGTTGATGAACTCCAGCGCCTGCTCCAGCGAGAACTTCACCGCCGGCACCAGCAGCACGTTTTCATCCGAACCGGAGGCGCGCATGTTGGTCAGCTTCTTGCCCTTCAACGCGTTGACCACCAGGTCGTTTTCGCGGGAATGGATGCCGACGATCTGGCCTTCATAGATCTCGTCGCCCGGCTCGGAGATCATGCGGCCGCGCTCCTGCAGGTTGAACAAGGCGTAGGCCGGGGTAGAGCCCTGGTCGTTGGAGATCATCACGCCGTTGTGGCGCTGGCCGATGTCGCTGCTCTCCGCCTTCGGGCCGAAATGGTCGAAGTTGTGGAACAGCAGGCCGGTGCCCTTGGTCATGGACATGAACTCGGTGTGGAAGCCGATCAGTCCGCGCGAGGGAATGGAGTATTCCAGGCGCACGCGGCCACGACCGTCCGGCACCATGTTCTGCATCTTGCCGCCGCGCTCGGCCAGGCCCTGGATGGCGCCGCCCTGGTCCTTGTCCTCGACGTCGGCCACCAGGGACTCGTACGGCTCGCAGACCTGGCCGTCGATTTCCTTCAGGATCACCTGCGGACGCGCCACGGCGATTTCGTAGCCTTCGCGGCGCATATTCTCCAGCAGGATGCCCAGGTGCAGCAGGCCGCGGCCGGATACCTTGAACTGGTCGGGCGACTCGCCCGGCTCGACGCGCAAGGCGACGTTGGTCTTCAGTTCGCGCTGCAGGCGGTCGCTGATCTGGCGCGAGGTGAGGAACTTGCCTTCCTTGCCGGCGAACGGCGACTTGTTGACCTCGAAGGTCATGGTCATGGTCGGCTCGTCGACCTGCAGGGTCGCCATCTGCTCGGGGTTCTTGGCGTCGCAGATGGTCTCGGAAATGCCCAGCTCGGCGATGCCGGTGACGGCGATGATGTCGCCCGCCTCGGCTTCCGCCACTTCGACCTTGTCCAGGCCCATGAAGCCCAGCACCTGCAGCACCTTGCTCGGACGCACCACGCCATCGCGGCCGACCACAGCCACCGCGGTATTCGGCTTGATGCGGCCGCGGGTGATGCGGCCGGTGCCGATGACGCCGACGTAGCTGGAATAGGCCAGCGAGGTCACCTGCATCTGGAACGGGCCATCGGCGTTGACCTTCGGCGGCGGCACCTTGTCGACGATGGTCTGGAACAGCGGATCCATGTTGCCTTCACGCACTTCGGCATCGGCGCCGGCGTAGCCGTGCAGGGCCGAGGCGTAGACCACCGGGAAGTCGAGCTGCGTGTCGGTACCGCCGAGCTTGTCGAACAGGTCGAACACCTGGTCGATGACCCAGTGCGGGCGCGCGCCCGGACGGTCGACCTTGTTCACCACCACGATCGGGTTGAGGCCCATGTTGAAGGCCTTCTGCGTGACGAAACGGGTCTGCGGCATGGGGCCGTCGGCGGCGTCGACCAGCAGGCAGACGCAGTCGACCATCGACAGCACGCGCTCGACTTCGCCGCCGAAGTCGGCGTGTCCGGGGGTGTCGACGATGTTGATGCGGTACAGGGTATTGGTGCGCTTGTCGGTCCAGCGGATCGCCGTGTTCTTCGACAGGATGGTGATGCCGCGCTCGCGTTCGAGGTCGTTGGAGTCCATCACGCGTTCGCCCAGGTTCTCGCGGACGTCGAGCGTGCCGGACTGGCGCAGGAGCTTGTCGACCAGCGTGGTCTTGCCATGATCGACGTGGGCGATGATGGCGATGTTGCGGAGATTCTCAATCACGGGAGCACCAATACAAGGAATTCAAACAGGGGGTGCGGGGCAATTTGTTGCCGCGCTGGTCCGGGCCAAAGGTGGACCGGAACTCGACAGGATGACACAAACCCAAAAAAGATCGCGGATTGTACGCGGCTAGATGTTAAAACGCATCAATTTTCAGGCCATTTCATGTGTTCTTAGTGTGTTTGCACTAGCCTAGGGCTTCCAAACCCAGAGGCCTGCCATGGACCGCAAACCCGCCCCTTACGCCCTCGCCGCCGCTTTTTCCCTGAGCCTGTGCGCCGCCGCCGTTGCCCGCGCCGACCAGCTTTCCGACTTCGCCAAGAGCATGATGCAGCAGCCAGCGGCCCAAAGTGCCTTGTCGGATGCCGACATCGGCGCCGGCCTGAAGGAAGCCCTGGCCAAGGGCACCCGCGACGCCATCAACGAGCTGGGCAAGACCGACGGCTTCTGGAACAACCCGCGCTTCCGCATCCCCCTGCCCGGGCCGGTGCAGAAGCTGGAAGGCATGCTGCAGGGCTCCGGCATGGGTTCGCAGCTGGATGCGCTGCACCTGTCCTTCAACCGCGCCGCCGAACAGGCGGTGCCGGTGGCCGCCGACGTATTCAGCCAGGCGGTGCAGAAGCTGACCCTGAATGACGTGCGCGGCATCCTCAACGGCCCGGACGACGCCGCCACCCAGTACTTCAAGCGCACCACCAGCGACACCCTGACCACCCGCTTCAAGCCCATCGTCACCCGGGTCACCGCCAAGGTCGGCCTGGTGCAGCAATACAACGGCGTCATGTCCTCGGCCGGGCCGATGGCCTCGATGCTCGGCGACAAGGGCGATCCCAATACCTACGTCACGCAGAAGGCCCTGGACGGCCTGTTCCTGCGTGTCGGCGACGAGGAAAAGGCCATCCGCACCGATCCGGCGGCGCGCAGTTCGGACTTGCTGAAGAAGGTGTTCGGGTCGAAATAGCGATCTGAAAGGCGACGCCACTCGCACAGCAGAGCCGAAAGGGGCTGCGACCATCCCTCTTAGACGATATAAGAATAATTAAAGCGATTTTTATATCTTCCAGTTCGGTCGCCGGAGCCCTAATCTTCCGCCCATCCGGTGCCGTGTTCCGCGCACCTCACAGATGCGAGTCAGGCGATGAGCGTATTCGGCAGCTTCAAACTGGACGGCCTGGAATGGAACGGCCCCGTGCTGGTGGTCCCCGGCCTGCGCGGCAGCGGCGAGCAGCATTGGCAAAGCCAGTGGGAGCGCCGCTTCCCGCAGTTCGTGCGCGTGCAGCAGGACGACTG
>JAQGNS010000172.1 GCA_028291705.1 Nevskia sp. | reverse complement strand
TCACGCGCTTGCGGAGCCGTTTGCGGGTTGGTGCGTGCGAACATGGTCGCCTCCTCAGACACGCCGCTTCTGGTCCATCAGGCGCAGGATCATCGGCGTGAAGATCAGCTGCATCGCCAGGCCCATCTTGCCGCCCGGCACCAGGATCGAGTTGGGCCGCGTCATCATCGAGTCGTGCAGCATCGACAGCAGGTAAGGAAAGTCGATGCCCTTGGGGTTGGCGAAGCGGATCACCACCATGCTCTCATCCGGCGTCGGGATATCCTTGGCGATAAAGGGATTGGAGGTGTCCACCGTCGGCACGCGTTGGAAGTTGACGTGGGTGCGCGAGAACTGCGGGCAGATGTGCTTCACGTAGTCCGGCATGCGGCGCAGGATGGTTTCTACCACCGCTTCCTGCGAATAGCCGCGCAGGTTCTGGTCGCGGTGCAGCTTCTGGATCCATTCCAGGTTGATGATCGGCACCACGCCGATCAGCAGGTCCGGGTAGCGGGCGATGTCGATGTCCTCGCTCACCGCACCGCCATGCAGGCCTTCGTAGAACAGCAGGTCGGTATCGGGTGGAATATCCTCCCACGCCGTGAAGGTGCCCGGCTCCTGCTTGAAGGGCGCGGCTTCCTCGGCATCGTGAAGGTACTTGCGCACCTGGCCGCTGCCGTTCTCGCCATAAGTGCGGAACATCGCCTCCAGCTCCGCCAGCAGGTTCGCCTCCGGACCGAAGTGGCTGAAGTTCGGGTTGTCGGATTTCTCGGTGTCCTTCAGGGCCTGGCGCATGCCCTTGCGGTCGAAGCGATGGAAGGCATCGCCCTCGACGACTTGCACCTTGTCGATCTTCTCGCGGCGGAAAATGTGCTTGAAGCTCTCCATGACCGTGGTGGTGCCGGCGCCGGAGGAGCCGGTGACCGCGATGATCGGATATTTCTTGGACATGGCTGGATCGTCCCTTCGGTATGGGCTAAGTCGCTTCTTGCCGGTACAGCGATCGCTCGTTGAACAAGGGCGAGACGTAGGGCTGGTCCGCGCCGCAGTCGAACTCCTGGTGGTAGCGCTCGATGCGCGCCACCTCGTTGCTCGAACCGAGCACCACCGGCACACGCTGGTGGATGCCGCTGGGCGCGACATCCAGCATGCGGCCGCGGCCGGTGCTGGCCGCCCCGCCCGCCTGTTCGATCAGCATCGCCATCGGGTTGGCCTCGTAGAGTAGGCGCAGGCGGCCGGAACGCACCGGGTCCTTGGTGAAGCAGGGGTACATGAAGACGCCGCCGCGCATCAGGATGCGGTGCACTTCCGCCACCATCGAAGCGATCCAGCGCATGTTGAAATCGCGCTCGCGGATGCCGCTGCGGCCGGCCTTGCATTCGCCCACATAGCGCTGGATCGGCGGCTCCCAGAAGCGCTCGTTGGAAACGTTGATGGCGAACTCGCTGGTGTCCGCAGGGATGGTCAGGTCCGGATGGGTCAGGACGAAATTGCCGATCTCGCGGTCCAGGGTGAAGCCGTGGGTGCCGCGCCCGACCGTCAGTACCAGCATGGTCGAGGGACCGTACAGTGCATAACCGGCGGCCAGCTGCTCGCATCCCGGCCGCAGGAAGGACGTGGTATCCGGCGCGGTCTTCGCGGTGTGCCGCAACACCGAGAAGATGGTGCCGACCGAGACGTTGACGTCGATGTTGGACGAACCGTCGAGCGGATCGAAGGCCAGCAGGTAGTTGCCGCGCGGATATTCGCCCGGAATGGTGTAAGGCTCTTCCAGTTCTTCCGATACCATGCCCGCGACCAGGCCGCCCCACTCGCAGTTGGCCAGCATGGCCTCGTTGGTCAGCACGTCGAGCTTCTTCTGGGTCTCGCCCTGCACGTTCTGCACATCGAGCGAGCCCAGGTAGCCGCCAAGGGCACCCTTGGAGACCATGGCCGAGATGGTCTTGACCGCCGCGGCGACGTCGATCAGCAGGGCCGCCAGATCGCCCAGTGCGGGGTCGCCGCGGGTCTGCTCGATCAGAAACTTGGAAAGTGTGGTCCGTCCGTAGCGCATGTTCATGTGAGCGTCCTCGCTGTACTGCGGTGAAACTTCTTGACTACGGTTGAGTCGATCGGCGTTTGATCGGCGCTGTCCGCCTCTTGCTTCAGCGTGTCGATGCGGGCGTCCGGGCTTCGACGGGTGCTTTCTGCGGCGGGTTGTCGAGAAACACCCGGCTGGCGCGGATGTCGCCCTCGGTGAGGGTGCGCAGGGTCTCCACCGCCGTGTCGCCGCCGTTGCCCAGCGCCGCCTCGAACAGGCGGTTGGCCTGGCGCAGGCGGGCGCGGTCCAGCGCATTCCTGACCGAGCGGGCGTTGGAGAAATTCGGCTGGTGAATGCGCCGCTCGATGTATTCGCGCAGCGCCGTCCCTGCCCCTTCGTCGAGGCAGTAGTTCATCGGCTCCAGCATCTTCTGCGCGATGGCCAACAACTCCTCCGGCGAGTAGTCCGGGAAATCGATGTGGTGCGCGATGCGTGAGGACAGCCCCGGGTTGCTGCCGAAGAAGGTGTCCATGCGGTCCTTGTAGCCGGCCAGGATCACCACCAGGTCGTCGCGGTGGTTCTCCATCACCTGCAGCAGGATTTCGATGGCTTCCTGGCCGTAGTCGCGCTCGTTCTCCGGACGGTGCAGGTAATAGGCTTCGTCGATGAACAGCACGCCGCCCATGGCCTTCTTCAGGATTTCCTTGGTCTTCGGCGCGGTGTGGCCGATGTACTGGCCCACCAGGTCGTCGCGGGTCACACTGACCAGGTGACCGGTACGCACATAGCCGAGCCGGTGCAGGATATCGGCCATGCGCAGCGCCACCGTGGTCTTGCCGGTGCCGGGGTTGCCGGTGAAGCACATGTGCAGGCTCGGCGGCTCGGCTTCGAGCCCGATCTGGCTGCGCGCCCGCGACACCACCAGGAAGGCGGCGATCTCGCGGATACGCCGCTTCACCGGGGCGAGGCCGACCAGGTCGCGATCGAGCTGGTCGAACACGTCCTGCACATTGGCCTCGCGCAGGATGCTGCGCAGGTCGATGCGGGCGGAGTCTTCCATGGCCTGGTCTCGTCGGTTCGGTGCGCTGCTCAGTACCGCTCGCCTTCGGGGCGATCGGCGGCGTAGCTGCGCACGGTGTAGCGGATGTTGCGCCCGCCCACTTCCTGCCGCACCAGGCCGAAGCCGGGTTCGTGTTCCGGCCGGTTGACGATGAAGGACATGCGCGGCGTTTCCCATCCGCGCGTGGCGTCGAAGGCGGTGACGCGGATGTACTGGCCCGGGAAGGTCTTGCGGCAGGCGTTGATCTCCATCAGGATCCCGGCGGGATCCTTCAGGTCGAACATCGGCATGCCGTACATTTCCCAGTAGGTGTTGCGCGGGTGCGGATCGTCGGTGTACTCGACGTTCACCGCCCAGCCGTTCTTCAGGGCGTACTTGATCTGCGCGGTGATCTGCGCATCGCTGAGGTCGGGCAGGAAGGAAAACTGACCCTGCGTGAGGCGCTTGCCGTGGTTGCTCATCATGATGGTTTCTCCGGTAGGTCTCAGGCGCTGGCGGTGGCGCTGGGTACGAAGTCGGCGGTATCGGTCGACTCGTAGTCGAAGGTGATGTCCTTCCACACTTCGAGCGCGGACTTCAGCGGGGTGCACCACTTGGCCGCCTCTTCCAGGATCTGCGGGCCTTCCCGCAGGTAGTCGCGGCCTTCGTTGCGGGCCATGATCATGGCTTCCAGCGCAACGCGGTTGGCCACCGCGCCAGCCTGGATGCCCATGGGATGGCCGATGGTGCCGCCGCCGAACTGCAGGATCACGTCCTCGCCGAGGTAGTGGATCAGCTGGTGCATCTGGCCGGCGTGGATGCCGCCGGAGGCCACCGGCATGACCTTGTTGAGCGAGGCCCAGTCCTGTTCGAAGAACAGGCCGTGTTCCAGCGACGCAGGCGAGTTGGTCTCGCGCAGGGTGTCGTAGAAGCCCTTGATCATCAGCGGATCGCCTTCCAGCTTGCCCACCACGGTGCCGGCATGGATGTGGTCGACGCCGGCCATGCGCATCCACTTGCAGATGACGCGGAAGTTCATGCCGTGGTTCTTCTGGCGCGAGTAGGTCGAGTTACCGGCACGATGCAAGTGCAGGATCATGTCGTTGCGGCGGCACCACTTGGCCATGCTCTGGATCGCGGTATAGCCGATCACCAGGTCGATCATGATGATCGAGGAGCCCAGCTCCTTGGCGAATTCCGCGCGCTCGTAGATGTCCTCCATGGTGCCGGCGGTGACGTTGAGGTAATGACCCTTCACCTCACCCGTGGCGGCGGAAGCCTTGTTCACCGCTTCCATGCAATACAGGAAACGGTCACGCCAGTGCATGAAGGGCTGCGAGTTGATGTTCTCGTCGTCCTTCACGAAATCCAGGCCGCCCTTGAGGGCTTCGTACACCACGCGGCCGTAGTTGCGGCCGGACAGGCCGAGCTTGGGCTTGGTGGTGGCGCCGAGCAGCGGCCGGCCGATCTTGTCCAGGCGCTCACGCTCCAACACGATGCCGGTGGCCGGGCCCTGGAAGGTATTGAGGTAGGCCACCGGGATGCGCATGTCTTCCAGGCGCAGCGCCTTGATCGCCTTGAAGCCGAACACGTTGCCGATGATCGAGGCGGTGAGGTTGGCGATGGAGCCCGGCTCGAACAGATCCAGGTCATAGGCGATGTAGGCGAAGTACTGCTGCTCGGTCTTGGTGCCCGGGCCGGTATTCGGCACCGGATCGACGCGATAGGCCTTGGCGCGATACAGGTCGCAGGCGGTCAGGCGATCGGTCCATACCACCGTCCAGGTGGCGGTGGAGGATTCGCCCGCCACCGCGGCGGCCGCTTCGTCGGCATCGACACCGGGTTGCGGCGTGATGCGGAACAGCGCGATCACGTCCGTATCCAGCGGCGTGTAGTCGGGCTGCCAGTAGCCCATCTGCTTGTACTTCAACACGCCAGCGGCATAGCGCTTCTTGGCGTCGGTGATGGGTCCAGCAGCTGCGGTGGCCGGTGCGAGCATGATGCGGTTCCTCGTGATTAGGACTCGCTGGCATCGTAGGCGCCGCACTTCCAAAGGAAAACTAAATGTTTCTTTCCATTTGCTAAGCGATCCCTTATGGTTCGGCCATGGCCATGAATCTTTCGCGCAGGGTCACCATCCGGCAACTGGAGGTATTCGTGCATGCCGCGCGCGAGCTGAACTTCGCGCGTGTCGGCGAGACCATGCACCTGACCCAGCCGGCTGTGTCGATGCAGATCCGTCAGCTCGAACAGGCGGTCGGCATCGCCTTGTTCGACAAGGTCGGCAAACGCAAGACGCTGACCGAGGCCGGCGCCATCCTGCTCCAGCACGCCTCGCGCGTCCTCGGCGAGTTGCAAGACGCGGAGCAGTCGCTGCAGGCCCTGCAAGGCCTGGCCGGCGGTTCGATTACGGTGGGGCTGGTCAGTACCGCGAAGTATTTCGCACCGAAACTGCTGGCGATGTTCAGCCAGCATCATCCGGGCGTGGAGGTGCGTTTCGTCGTCGGCAACCGCGAGACGCTGGTGCAGCTGCTGCGCGAGAACCAGACCGATCTGGCGTTGATGGGCCGGCCGCCGCGCGAACTGGATACGATCTCGGAGCCGCTGGCGGAGAATCCCAACGTGATGGTGGCGCCGGTGAACCATCGCCTGGCCAAGGCCGGACGCTTCGACATCCAGGAACTGCGGCAGGATACGTTCCTGCTGCGTGAAGCAGGCTCCGGCACGCGGCTGATGATGGAAGAGTTTCTGCGCGGACATCTGTTCACGCCGGCCAGGGTCGCCACCATGGGCAGCAACGAGACGATCAAGCAGGCGGTGATGGCGGGGCTGGGCATCAGCCTGCTGTCGCTGCATACCCTGTCGCTGGAACTGCGCAGCGGCGAGATCGCCCTGCTCGACGTCGATGGCCTGCCGGTGCAGCGCATCTGGAACGTGGTGCACGCGCGCAAGCGCCAACTGTCGCCGGCGGCGGTGGCGTTCCGGCGTTTCCTGATCGAGGAAACGCAGAGCTACCTGAACACGGCGTTCGGCAAGCTGCTGTAGCGCTGCGTCAGCGGCAGCCCTCATTTCTTCGATTCTTCCTTGCCGGGAGGTTCATCGGCGCAGCCCTGCCCGCTCGCGCCGGAACTGGCGGAATGCAGCTGGCAAGGCAGGTCGGCGCGCCGCATCTGCTCCACCGGCGCGCCTGGCGGGCGCACGCATTCCGCATGGCCGCTGACCGGATTCACCAGGGCTTCCAGGCACTTCTGCGGCGCCGTGGGCTTGTCTTGGGCCGGGGCTGCGTCGTCGGCTTGCGCCGGCCCGGCGCCAGGGACGAGCAGCAGGCTCATGGCCAGCAAGGCGGTGCAGCAATGGTTTCGCATCCGGTCTCCTCCCGCCGCCTTATGGGCATGTCTTCAGTAGCGGCCAGGAGACTGTATGTAACGAATCGCGCCCCGATTCAACTGTGTCAAATGCGCGCCATGGGACTTTAAAGCGGAGGAAACAACCATATTTATGCCGACGCACTTAAAATATACGGGAGATCGGCATCGGCTTTATGCCGGCTGGCAACTTTCAGTGCAGGACTTTTGGAGAGATCGACATGTCGCAGGCCACTCGCCAGTTGCTCGAACGCTACTACGCTGCCTTCAACGCCGGCGACTGGAACACCTTCCTCGGCATGCTGACCGAGGACGTGGCGCATGACGTCAACCAGGGTGCGCGTGAAGTGGGTCGTGTCGCGTTCGGCAAGTTCATGGAACGCATGAACACCTCCTACAGCGAGCAGATCGCGGACATCGTGATCATGCCCGGCGCCGATGGCACGCGCGCCGCGGTGGAGTTCACCGTGCTCGGCACCTACCTGAAGACCGACGAGGGCCTGCCCGAGGCGCATGGCCAGAAGTACAAGCTGCCGGGCGGCGCCTTCTTCGACATCCGCGACGGCAAGGTGGCGCGGGTCACCAACTACTACAACCTGCAGGACTGGTTGAAGCAGGTCGGCGCCTGATGGGCGAGCTGCGTACCGAATTGCTGCGCGGCGAGGAAATCGCCCGGCATGTCGATGCCGTGGCCGACCTGCGTATCGCCGTGTTCCACGACTGGCCTTATCTCTATGAAGGCTCGCGCGAGTACGAGGCCCGTTACCTCGACGTCTATCTGCGCAGTCCGCGCAGCCTGGCCATCCTGGTGTGGGATGGAGACACCTGCATCGGCGCTTCCACGGTGCTGCCGCTGGCGGATGCCGGCGCCGAGGCGCAGCAGCCCTTCCGCGACGGCGGCCAGGCGATCGAGACCATCGATTACTTCGGCGAGTCGGTGTTGCTCAAATCGCATCGCGGCCGCGGACTGGGCGTGAAGTTCTTCGACCTGCGCGAACAGCATGCGCGCGAGCATGGCCTGTCGATCTGCGCTTTCTGCTCGGTCAACCGCGCGGCCGACGATCCGCGCAAGCCGGCCGGTTATATCGGCAACGACCGTTTCTGGACGCATCGCGGCTACCACAAGGAGCCCGGCATCGTCACCAGTTTTTCCTGGCCGGACATCGGCGCGGTGGTCTCCACCACCAAGCCGATGACCTTCTGGATGCGCGATCTTGGAGCTGCCGCGTGAGCACCTTTCGCGCCGCCGTTGCGCAGTATCCGGTGGGACAGCCCGCGTCCTGGGCCGAGGTGGAAGCCACCCTAACGCGCTGGGTGGGTGAAGCCGTGGCGGAGGGCGCGCGGCTGCTGGTGTTTCCGGAATATGCCTCGATGGTGCTGCCGGCGCTGTTCGCGCCGGCGATGCAGAGCAACCTCGGCGCACAACTGCCCGCGCTACAGGAGTTGCGGGACGATTACCTGGACCTGCATCGCCGCCTGGCGCGTCGGCATGGTGTGTATCTGCTGGCGGGCAGCTTTCCGTGGCAGGTCGACGACAGGCATTTCCACAACCGCGCCTGGCTGTGCGCGCCGAGCGGTGAAGCGGGCTTCCAGGACAAGCGCGTGATGACGCGCTTCGAGCGGGAGCAATGGGGCATCAGCCCCGCCGAAGAGCTCAAGGTGTTCGATACCACGCTGGGATGCATCGGCGTGCAGATCTGCTACGACGCGGAATTTCCCCTGCCCGCGCGCGCACAGGCGGAGGCTGGCGCCGAGATTCTGCTGGTGCCTTCCTGCACCGACACCGCGGCCGGCTACCACCGCGTGCGCGTGGCGGCGCAGGCGCGGGCGTTGGAAAATCAGTGCCACGTGCTGCTGTCGCCGCTGGTGG
>JAQGNS010000162.1 GCA_028291705.1 Nevskia sp. | reverse complement strand
TTCGGCCAGGGCCAGGCCGTCGGGGCCGTTGTAGGCGACGTGGACTTCGTGGCCCAGCGATTCGAGCAGCATGGCCAGGGCTTCGACGGCGTCGCGGTTGTCGTCGACCAGCAGCACGCGGCGCGGGACCATGCGCGCCGCGGGATCAGGGCCTGGATTGGCCAGGAGCAGCGGCGGTGCTGCCGCCGGCTGTGCGGCTGCTGCGGTGAGGGGCAGGCGCACGATGAATTCACTGCCGAGACCAGGGCCGGCGCTGTGGGCCTGGACGGTGCCGCCGTGCATCTGGAGCAGGCGACGCACCAGCGACAGGCCGACGCCCAGGCCGCTGGCGGCTCCGGTGGATCGACGCACCTGGGTGAACATCTCGAAGATGGTTTCGAGCTGGTCTTGCGCGATGCCGTAGCCGGTGTCGCTGACGCGCACCACGGCCTCCGCTTCGTGCCGTTCGAGCGAGAGGCGGATGGTGCCGCCGGGCGGGGTGAATTTGGCGGCGTTGTTGAGCAGGTTGGCGAAGACCTGGGCCAGGCGCACGCGGTCGCCCAGGACTTGCAGGGCATCGGGGGCGAGCGATATTTCGAGGCGGTGGCCGCGGGGTTCGATCAGGGGGCGGCTGATTTCGACGGCGTCGTTGACGGCGTCGCTGAGGTGGAGGGTTTCCTGCCTGAGTTCGATGGTGCCGCGGGAAATCCTGGAGATTTCCAGCAGGTCGTCGATCAGACGCACCATGTGGTCGACCTGCCGGCCCATGATGTCGATGACCTGCGTGGGCGGCGCGGCGCTGAGGCCGGACTGGCGCAGGTATTCGAGGCTGGTGCGCAGCGGCGCCAAGGGGTTGCGCAGTTCGTGGGCGAGGGTGGCGAGGAATTCGTCCTTGCGGCGGTCGGCGTCGATCAGGGCTTTTTCGGCGCGCTTGCGTTCGGAGATGTCGCGCGCGATCTTGGAGGCACCGATGATCTTGCCCTGCGCGTTGATGATCGGCGACACGGTCAATGAAATGTCGAGCAGGGCGCCGCTCTTGTGGCGGCGGATGGTTTCGAAGTGTTCGGTGGATTCGCCGCGGACGATGCGCGACAGCACCTGCGGCTCTTCCGCGATGCGTTCGGGCGGAATCAGCATGGTGATGGATTTACCGATGGCTTCTTCGGCGGTGTAGCCGAACAGGCGCTCGGCGCCGCGGTTCCAACTGGTGATGAAGCCCTTGAGGTCCTTGCTGACGATGGCGTCGTCGGAGGACTGGACGATGGCGGCGAGCATGGTGCGCGCGTGGTCGGCGTCGGTGCGCTCGCTGATGTCGCGGGCGATCTTGGAGGCGCCGGTGATCTGGCCTTGCGCATTGGTCATGGGCGAGACGGTGAGCGAGATGTTGACCATGGAGCCGTCCTTGCGGCGGCGGATGGTCTCGTAGTGGTCGATGGTTTCGCCGCGGCGTATCCGCGCCAGCACCTCGGGCTCTTCGTCGATGCGGTCGTCGGGGATGAGGATGGCGATCGGGCGGCCGATGGCTTCCTGCGCGGTGTAGCCGAACAGGCGCTCGGCGCCGTTGTTCCAACTGGTGATGATGCCGTCGAGGCTCTTGCTGATGATGGCGTCGTCGGAGGAATGGATGATGGCGGTGAGGCGGCCGCGCAGTTCATCCGCTTCCTTGTAGTCGGTGATGTCCAGCAGCAGGTTGAAGGCGCCGGCGAAGACGCCGGCGGCGGTGAAGATGGGCTGCGGGTGGGGCATGACGCGGCGGCGTGTGCCGTCGGGCCGCTCGATGACGATTTCCATGTCGCAGACCGCGCGCTGGTCGCGCAGGGTGAGAGCCATGGGACACTGCTCAAGAGGCAAGGGGCTGCCGTCGGGCCGGAAGATGTGCCAGGAGCCGCACCAGAGGTCATGGCCGATGCGCGGCTCGCGGCCCCACAGCGCGGCGGCGGCGGCGTTGAAGAAGATCACCCGGCCGGCGGGGTCGCAGGCATAGACGGGAGCGGGTAGCTGTTCGAACAGGCGGCGCCAGGTTTGCTGGTCGTCCCAGGGGGCGGAGCCGCTGAGCAGGGCTTCCGCCGATGCGTCTTGGTCTTCCTTGCCGGCCGTATCCATTCCGTTCACCACGCGCCTTCGCGACGGCCCTGTTGCGTCCGGTGCCTGGGCGCATCCTGCGGGTGACGGCGTGAAGCGATGCCACCCGGGCTTTGACGGGGTCGTCTGATCCTGCCCGGATGATACCCGCGGCGTGCGGCGAAGCCTAATCAACCGGCCTCGCCGCGGGGTTGCGAAAGCGGCGAAGCCGGCTTCAGACGGCCATTGCGACGGGGTTATCCACGGCCAGCCGCGCGGCGCGGCCGTAGCGTTGACGCGCCTGGCCCGGGGTGGGCGTCTCCGCGCGCAGCGGCTGTTGCCGCCTGAGGACCTGCTCCATCACCGGTAGCGCGGAAGGCGCCATGCCGGCGAGGACGCGGCGGGATACTGCGGGTAGGGTGGCGGCGCGCACGGCAATGCGGGTGGCGGGAACGATGGCGGCGTCGATGGCGGCGGGCTGGTCGAAGCCGCCGAGGCGGCGCATCCAGCGCGGGATGGTGGCGATGGTGGCGGCGGACATCAGGTGGCTGCCGGCCCACAGGCCGACGGCGCCCTGGCGCAGCGGCGTGCGCAGGAAGTAGTGGACCAGTTTCGAGGAGTGCTCGGACAGGCACAACCGCGGGCGCATGGCGGCGTAGTACTCGCGCACTTCGGCGCGGGAGCGCGGCACGTCGGCCGGGTTGCAGGTTTGCAGTTCGGCGGCGATGGCGCACTCGGCCCAGTAGCGTTGCTCGTCCGCGGCGGACAGCGGACCGGGGCCGTAACGCTCGTAGCAGAGCAGGTTGGACTGCCAGCCGGTGATGTGGATCCACAGCTGGGAGGCGGGGTCGTTGGCGCTGTAGGGCTGGCGGCTGATCGGTTCCTCGCCGGCGGCCTTGGCGTGCACCTTCATCAGGATTTCGGAAGCTTCGATGGCGGCGCGCGAGTCGCCGACGGCGACGGTGAGGAAGTACTGGATGGTTTTATCGAAGCGCCCGCGCGCGTCGTAGCGAACCTTGTTCTGCTGGTGCACGGCGGCGGCGAGGAAGGGGTCGAAGGTTTCCACCACGACCGAGCGCTGGAAGGCGATGAGGGCGGTGGGGTGGCTCCACACGCGCCAGGTCGGCGAGGCGGGGCCGAACAGGCCCCAGTCTTCGCGTGGCCTGGTGCGGATGAGGCGCGTGGCCGGTCCGATTGCGGTCATGGTGTTTTCCTTGCTGACAGAAGTGAAGGTGTCGCGCTCAGGCTTTGCGCAGGGCGCCGTGGACGATGCGGCCGACCAGGGCGCCGAGTTCTTCGGGCGTCCATTGGCCCTGGCCGTTGACCAGGGTGCGCACGGCGCCGTCGCCGGCGGACATGAAGAATTCGACCAGGACCGGCAGCTTGCGCGGCACGTCCTGGATGCCCCAGAGCCGGAGGCCGGGTGCCATCAGCGTGCCGACCTGTTGCGCCACCTGTTCGCGCGCCTGCTTGTAGCGGTCGGCGACGGCGGGATCGGCATTGGCGGCAAAGACGAGTTGCCAGGAGTCGGCATGGGCGGCGGCGCCCTTGAGCAAGGCCTGGAAGCCTTCGATCAGCAGGCGTTCCGGCTTGTCGAAGCTGGGGCGCGCGGGTAGGGCGGCGGTGACGGCGGCGAACAGGCGCTGCTCCTCGCGGGCGAGCAGGGCTTCGAGCAGTTCCTCGCGCGAGGCGAAGCAGGCGTAGACCACCGGCTTGGTGACGCCCATGGCTTGCGCGACCGCTTCCATGGAGACGGCGTGGCTGCCGCGCGCGACGGCGAGCTTCAGCGCGGCGTCCAGCACCTGCGGACGGCGCCGCTCGGGGCCGAGATGCGCGGCCCGCGTCTGCTTGTTCCTGGCTTTTCCTACGCTCACGGATGATATTTATACGCTAGCGTAGGAAACGGTGCAAGCGGGCGCGGCGCTGTGGTGGTTTTCAGCGCCGGCCGGATTTTACGGTGGTGCCGCCGATCCGCCCGCCCGGCTTGTCGCGCGGGCGGATCCGGTGGGTCAGCGGGTCGGCAGGCCGGGGATGGCCGTTACCTTGGTGGCGTAGTCGCCGTCGGTATCCACGCCGAGTTGCCGCCATTGTTCGAACTCGGTGCGCATCTCGTGGAGCTTGGCGTCGAAGGCGCCGACGGCGATGGAGCCGGCGACGAAGCGCAGCGGTGGCGCGGCTTCCCGCGACAGGCGCACCATGGCGTCCGCCAGTTTCACCGGATCGCCGGGCTGTTGGCCGTTGCGTTGTTCGAACGCGGCCTTGAGCTGGGTGCGGCGTTCGTCGTAGTCGGCGACGGGCTGGTCGCCGATGCGCAGCGACTCGGGGGTGAGGAAGTCGGTGCGGAAGGGGCCGGGCTCGACGATGGTGACGAAGATGCCGAAGGGCTTGAGTTCCTGCGCCAGGGATTCGGAGTGGCCTTCGAGGGCGAATTTGCTGGCGCAGTAGACCGAGCCGAATTCCGTGCCGCGGAGGCCGGCAATGGAGGAGAGGTTGAAGATGCGGCCGCCGCGGGCGGCGCGCATGTGGGGCAGGGCGGCCCAGCTGACGTTGAAGACGCCGTACACGTTGGTATCGAACTGTTCCTTGACGTCTGCGAGGGTGTTTTCCTCGAAGAAGCCGAGGCGGCCGTAGCCGGCGTTGTTGACCAGCACGTCGATGGCGCCGAAGCGGGCGATGGCGGCGGCGACGGCGGCTTGGGCTTGTTTGGCGTTGGTGACGTCGAGTTCGACCGCGAGCAGGTGTTCGCTGTCCGGGCCGAGGCTCTGGCTGACGCTGGCGCGCTTGCGGCCGGCGGCGACGACGCGGTCGCCGGCGCGCAGGGCGGCCTTGGCGATTTCGGTGCCGAGGCCGCGGCTGGCGCCGGTGATGAACCAGGTTTTCTGCATGGTCGTGCTCCTTGCGATTGCGATTCCCCATGAGACCACGCAGGACGCTTTTCGCGGTAGGCCGAAGCTCGCGACCTTTTGCACAATCCTGCTGATTGCTGGAGGTTTGTACGCCAAGGTGGATATGGCGCGGGAAAAGCGCCCTCTCCCCTGGCCCCTCTCCCGTCCCACGGGGACTCCCTACGATCGCAGCGGGAGAGGGGAATAATGCTCCGAGCGTTGCCGGGTGCGGCCTTACAACCCTGCGTTGCGGGCGACGGTGCGGCCGATGCCGGACCAGTCGATGTCTTCGCCTTCCTTGGCCAGGGTTTCCAGCAGGTGGTCGCGCAGCAGGCTGAGCAGGGGCATGGGCACGCGTTGCGCTTCGGCGGCCTGGCCGACGAGGCGCATGTCCTTGAGGCCGAGCGGGGCGGCGAAGCCGGCGGGGCGGAAGCGCTCTTCGACCAGGATGGCGCCGTAGGTGCGGTAGACGGGGGCGTCGAACAGCGTACCGGTGATTACTTCAAACAGCTTGGCTTTCGGCACGCCGCCTTTCTCGGCGAGGGTCATGGCCTCGGCCATGGTTTCGACGGCGGAGAGGATCATGAAGTTGCCGCAGAGCTTGACCAGGTTGGCGGCGGAGGGTTTGTCGCCGACCTGGAAGATGCGCTGGCCGATGGCTTCGAACAGGGGCGTGGCGGTGGCGATGTCCTGCGCCGCGCCCGCTGCGACGATGAAGAGCTTGGCCGCGGCGGCGGCTTCGGGGCGGCCGAAGACCGGGGCGGAGAGGTAGCGCTGCTGATGCTCGGCATGCAGGGCGCTGACGTGGTCGGCGGTGGCGACGGCGATGGTGCTCATGGAGACGTGTAGTGCGCCTTCGGGCAGACCGGCGAGCAGGCCGTCCTCGCCGTGCAGGACGGCTTCGAGCGCGGGGTCGTCGGCGAGCATGGTGAAGACGATGTCTTTGCCGGCGGCGGCTTGCTTCGGGCTTTTGGCGAGGGTGGCACCGGCTTCGACCAGGGGCCTGGCCTTGTCGGCCGAGCGGTTCCACACGGCGACTTCGTGCTTTGCCTTGACGAGATTGGCGGCGATGGCTGCGCCCATGCGGCCGAGTCCGATGAATCCGATGCGCATCCTTGCTCTCCTTGCAGATGGGGGCGTCAGTATCGCCGGAGTTGATGGCAGCGGGTAGATGCGGGGCTGCCGGATGAGGTATTCGCCGCGGCGGGCGCGGGGGTGCGGCCGTCAGTTGACGGCGGGGGACTTGAGCGCGGCGCGGGGGACGGTGCGGTCGAAGATGGTCATGAGTACGAGCAGGGCGCTGAGGATGCTCATGGCGAGGGCGAGGTGGTGCAGGCCCTGGTCGTCGGGCCGGGTGCCGTAGGCGAAGCCGAGCAGGCTGGAGGCGGCGATGGCGCCGATGTAGAGCGCGGTGCGCTGGAGGCCGGCGGCGGCGCCCATTTCCGCGGCGGGCGCCTGCACGTACATGGCGGCCTGGTTGGAGGTGTTGTAGAGACCCTGCGGGATGCCGAAGAGCAGGCCGACGCCGAGGAAGGCCACGGTGGCGCTGGCGCTATGCAGGAAGAGCAGGGAAACGCAGCCGGCGAGCATGGCGACGGCGCCGACGATCATCGGCATGCGGATGCCCTTGGTGCGGCCGCCGATGATGGAGCAGGCGGCGGCGACGATGGACAGGGGCAGGGTCATCAGGCCGGCCTTGGCGCTGCTGAAGCCGGGGCCGTTCTCGAGCCACTGGGCGAAGCCGTAGAGCATGCTGTAGGCGAGGACGGAGTAGAAGCCGAGGCGCACATAGGTGAGCGTGAGCGGGCGGTTGCGGGCGAGCATGCGCACGTCGATGAAAGGGCGCGGGCGGCGCAGCGAGTGCAGCACCAGGGCGGTGCCGAGGATGAGGCAGCAGGGCAGCAGCAGCCAGTGCGGGTGCTGGAGGTTCATCAGGAACAGCATCAGGGTCAGGATGGTGATGCCGAACAGGCCGACGCCGATGAAGTCGAATTCGGCCAGCAGGCGGCTGGCGGGCGCGGTGCGCGGCGCGTCTTTCGGCGTCCACAACAGGACCAGGGCGATGCCGATGAGGGCCATGGGGATGTTGACGCCGAAGATGGACTGCCAGCCGAACCAGGCGGTGAGGGCGCCGCCGAGCGAGGGGCCGATGACCAGGGTGGTGATGGCGCTGAAGGTAAGGATGCTGAGGGCGCGGCGCGGCGGCGGACCGCCGAGCTTGGCGGCGCGGGCGCGCAGGATGGCCATGGCGGTGGGATAGGCGGCGGAGGTGCCGATGCCGAGGGCGACGCGCGAGGCGATCAGTACCAGCAGGGACGGTGCCCAGACGCCGACGATGCCGGCGACGGCGACCATCAGCAGGCCGAACAGGTAGACGCGGCGCGGCCCGAAGACGTCGGCCATGCGGCCCATGGTGGGCTGGGCGATGGCGCTGGCGAGGTAGAGGCCGGCGATGAGCCAGCCGGTTTGCGCGACGGTGGCGTGGAAGTCGGCCCGGATCGGCGAGAGGGCCGTGGCGATCATGGTGGAGTTGATCGGGTTGAGGATGGAGCCGAAGCACAGCGGCGCCAGGAAGCGGAAGCCCAGGCTGATTTCGCGGGGTGTGGTGGTCGCGTCCGTGCCTGCTTGCGCGGCGCTCATGGGCGGATCAGGCGGCGCATCGGCCCGATGGCGGCGAGCAGGGTCTGCCGTTCTTCCGGGGAGAGTTCGGCCATGGCTTTCACCAGCCAGGCGCGCTTGTCGGCGCTGGCTTTTTCGCGGATGCGGTGGCCGGCGTCGGTGAGGCTGAAGACGAACTGGCGGCCGTCGGTGGGATGCGCGCGCCGCTCGACCACGCCTTGTTCCTGGAGATAAGCGAGGGTGGCGCCCATGGACTGCGGCTTGATCGCCTCGGCGCGGGCGAGGTCCGCGGTGGTGGCGGGGCCGCCCCGGTCCAGGCGCGCCATTACGGCGACCTGGGTCCAGGTCAGCTCATGGGAGGCGGATTCGAGGCGCAGCTTGCGCACGATCTGGCCCATGGCGAGGAGGAAGTCGATAGCGGCTTCTTCCAGGTCCTTTTGGGCTTTGGTCATGGACGGGCATGGTATAGATTGGAAGTCTAACTTGCAAGTTAGGCTTGCAAGATTGGCTTGGTAGTTTGGGGTTTGGATGGATTGGAGGCTTTGTTCAGCGATCGCGTCGTGAAAGATTGATCGGGCTTAAGATGGCGGTACTGGGCGATATCGGGGGATTGGCGAATGGGCTGTCGTGTTGGAGCACTGGTGTGTCGCGGCGCTGTTTGGTCTGATCAGCGTTGGGCGTCATGACCAAGTCTTCTTTGCTGCGAAAACTTAATAAAGTAATTCTGCTATTGGTCATGACCGTAAGTGTGTCAGGGAGGGCGGACCCGAATTATTTATCGCCGCAAGTTCGTTCAAGTTCTATAGGCTATCCGAGCGTTGCCGCTGCGCTCGACGCGCTACGTGCTCGTAAAGATGTCACTATTTCCGTGCAGCGGGGCTGGACTATTGTCAATGCCCCCGCTTCGATGACGTTATGGTCATTTGCACCGAAAGATAACCCTGCCTATCCCGCTGCTGTTAAGCGCACAATTGTGCAGAAAGGTGCTGAGGTCTACGTAAACATGAATGTTCTGTGCCAGGCAGAACAGACTCCCTGTGACAAATTAGTCGAGGACTTCAACGTGTTGAATCAGCGAATGCGTGAAGACTTTGAGCGCAATCAAGGCCCGCAACCCGTTGCTCCAGCGGATGGCCCTCCGCCGGCGGCTGCGGGCCACCCCTAAGCGAATTCGTTAGAACGCATGAGAGCGCAACGCTATTTCAGATCGTCGCTCGTGGCCGTGCTTTTCTGCATTGGCATGGTGCGCGCTCAGGGTTCTATAGAAAGCCTCGGGCCATTAAGCGCCTCACTTGATCCACGGCCAACAGTCAATCAAGTCAGCGCTTTTGTATTGCGTCACTGGAGGGAAAGAACATTGGGGCGAGTGGCGTTTACCCTTTACAGCAAGGAAGGGCTGCCTTCGAATACCGTCATTAGCATCAAGCCCAACGACAAAGGGCGCTGGGTCGCGTTGATCGACATAACGCAGACCAATCCTGGCCCAGTCGGCCAGCCACATTCAGTCGCACGCACATCATCCGTTGCTGTTGAGGTTGTTCCGGCGACTTGGCCTGATGGCACTCAGGGCCTCAAGTTCCTCGATAGCTACGGCGTGGAGGTAACAAGGTTATGAGGTGGCTACGTTCTAACAGGCTGTTCAAAAGTAAAAGAGGCTACGCTGATTCATTTCCGAAAAGTCGACCCTGACTCCTTTAACTTAGGCCGGGAAGCATCGTGCCTCGTACGAACTGGCGGTTGCGGCGATCGAGGCCGTTTCGAACGAAAAAGAGCGCAGCGTCGTAGTCGGCACGTTCGGCCATGTGCCGAAACCGTGAAGTAGGAAGCGTGGGTGGGCAGAGCGCAGTGCGCCGCCACGGCTACAATGCGCGTGGGCCCGGCCTTCGGCCCTAGGCCAGCCTACAGTAACCGAGCTTGGGTGTTAGAGATATATGAAGTCCCCCATACGAGAATCGCTGTCACTTTGGAGCATCGCGGCGTTTGTGGGAATTGTCGGTCTGTTTCTGTTTGTTGGTGAGAAGGCCGGAATACAGGGCATGGGGCTTGTAGCTTTAGTTGCCGGGTTCATCCAAATTGCAAAGCGGCGCATACCATATGGATGGGAAGGGCGCGAGCCTTCCGGCTACATCACAGGTATGCCTGCGGTCGCACTGGGAGTGCTCATGTGCATTCTTGCTCTTGCCATGCTCGCGCGGCCGGAACTCATGCTTGTCTTGTTCGGTGAAAATAAGTGAAGCCGTCTAATCATTAAATGGGGCCAGGCTCGATTTATTTCATGACCGTCGCTGGCAAAGTGATGTTTCTATGCGCCTTTGCTTCCCTGGGATGCTATTGGCTTCTTCTCGCAAGGCTGAGGAATCACCATTTTGAACTGTGGGAATCCCTTGGGCGACCGACAGTCGGAATGAGCAATCTCTCCGGGCGCTACTGGAAACTAATGGGATTCTTCTGGGGCATGCGATTCCTTAGAGTCGGCGATTGGAAGATGATCGTCTTGTGTTTGTGCGGCCAGATTTCCAGTGTCGGCTTCTTGGTTGCAGCTTTCTGGCCTTCGCGGTAGGAACGGTTGGAACGAGATAGCAAGCGTAGGCTGGGCACCAAAAGTAGGCGCTTCTGGATGAAGCGCAGCGCGCCCACCACGGTTACGATATTGGTGGGCATAGTCTTCGACCTTGGCCCACCCTACAGTGACTTAGCTCGGCGTTAGCACAGAATGCTCATCCCCACACTGAAATTCAATTCGGTGGCTCAACTTATGAGTCACGATAAGACAGCGCAGATGGCGTCGGATGAATTCGACACCCAGCTTTGGCTATTGCTCTGCAAGAGGATATCGTCCCCAGAAGATATGGAGCGACTACCTGTTCCTGTGATTCATTATTGGGCTTCGCGCTATCTTCAATGGGAGGTAGGGAACGGTGGATTTGCCCAAGCCGCTTACAATATTCCACATGTGTTTCCAGCTGCCGCCGATGGCTACGAGGCGCTTGGTAAGAAATCGGTTGCCGGCCTTATTCGAGAGGCAATGAGGCTCCTGTCCGCCGAACGAGTCGATCTGGAACGCAAGGGTTTGTTCTCGGGCACCATCGCGACGGTGTTCAAACACTTTAGAGAAAGCCGGATGTCGACATTTGACGACAAGCTTGACGGCCTGGAGTGGGAGATTGATGAAGAGCGCGTGGCTTATGTCAGAGGGCATCGAGACGCTTTTGAAACAATGACTTAACGAGGCAAGCGGGGAGCGACCATGAGTAACGCAAATGCTTCGGAAGAAGCAACGGTATGGCATCGCAGATTCGCTGCTGCGGCCAACAACCGGGCCTGGGGGCTTTCCGAGCAGACCCGTACAGCCGCGGAAGATCGGGAAATGCTCGATGTCGCGCACGCTTCGGCCTGGCACTGGGCGAAGGTGGGAACCGAGCTCAACCACATGCGGGCCACCATGCTGCTTGCCGAGGTTCATGCGCTGCTGGGTTCCGGACAGTCGGCGCTGGCTTACGCGGAAGAGATGCGAACGTATTTTCTCGGGGTTGAATCACCGGACTGGGAGGTGGCGTTCGTCCATGCCGTGCATGCACATGCCGCGTCGGCCGCCGGGGAGACCGGGAAGCATCGCGCCTCGTACGAGTTGGCGGTTGCGGCGATCGAGACCGTCTCGAACGAAAAAGAGCGCGGCGTTGTGGTCCACACGTTCGGCCATGTGCCGAAACCGTGAAGGAGGAAGCGTGGATGGGCAGAGCGCAGTGTGCCGCCACGGCTACAATGCGCGCGGGCCCGGCCTTCGGCCGTAGCCCATCCTGCATTGATTAGGTTTCCTGGAAATGAAAGCGCAAGAATACGAGTGGGTCTCGGCGTCCGCACCACCGGCCGAACTCAAGTCACTCCTGGAGGCACTACCCCGCCAGCTCAATGAGCTGCTTGGCGATTGTCTTGTAAAGGCAATGTACGGTTGGGGATGCAACCTGCACATGGACCTTTGCTACGTGCCAATGAAAGTAGGTACGCAATGGATCGAGAAGTTTATTAGAGAATCGCTGGAACAAAGAATTGTTGTGCCCGCCGAATCCGATTTCTACATTGAGCTACCGGAAGAACGATTGGAGATCCTGTTCTGCCATGAAGGGGATATTCACGTTTGCGGCCCGGATGAAGACTTGCGCAATAAAGTCCTCAACACGGCTCCGTTTAACAGTCTGTCGTTCAATAGACGCCGAAAAGATGCCCACCAAGCGGTTCCCGGGTCGATGCCGCCGCTTTGCGACGGTTCGCACTGAGCCTCGGTGTTAGAAGGCTTGAGCAAGCGTAGGGTGGGCAAAGCGTGGCGTGCCCACCACGGTTACGATGCGCGTGGGCACGGCCTTCGGCCTTAGCCCACCCTACAATGACCGTATGGATATATTAAGGAAGGTCTGATTAAATCGTCACCTCGGCGAAAGCCGGGGTCCAGGGCCAAAAGTGCTGCACGGAATTCCCTCGCTTCCGACTCTCGCCGGAATGACGATCACGGAATTATTCAGAGTTTCCCTAAATCGCACCCACCAACCGGAAGGTCATTACATGAATTTCACGAACGTGCTTCGCGTTGCATCTATCGGCATCATCCTCGCGGTGAGCAGCGGCGCGGCTTATGCCAAGAATCAAGGCACGCCGCAGACGCATCACTGCAAGCAGCAGGACGGCACCATGGATCTGAAGAAGACCAAGAAGCAGTGCCTGGCGGCTTCGGGTACGTGGGCGAAGGACGCCTCCGATGCGGCGGCGGCTCCGGCTCCTGCCGCGGCTGCGACCCCCGCGGCACCGGCCACGCCGGCTACACCGGCAGTGGCTCCCGCGCCGAAGAGCTAAAAGCGGGTAATTACCTTGTTTCTGTGCGTTTCCGCCGGGGAAGCATCAGGTTTCTGAGATTGAAGTCGCGGCGGCGATGCTCTTGAACGAACAAAGCCCGTCTCCATTTCGGTTTCGAAACGGAGACGGGCTTTTTAATGGCGGATCCGGCTTATGCGCCGATCTTGTCCAGCTCCGCCAGGATTTCCGGCGACAGGTTCAGCTCGGCGGCGGCGAGGTTTTCGCGCAGGTGGGCGACGGACGAGGTGCCGGGGATGAGCAGGATGTTGGGGGCGCGGTGCAGCAGCCAGGTGAGGGCGACCTGCATGGGGGTGGCGCCGAGGCGGGTTGCGACGTCCGACAGGGTGGATGACTGCAAGGGCGAAAAGCCGCCGAGCGGGAAGAACGGGACGTAGGCGGTGCCTTCCTTTGCGAGGTCGTCGATGAGGGCGTCGTCATCCCGGTGCGCGAGGTTGTACTGGTTCTGCACGCAGACGATAGGGGCGATCTTGCGGCCTTCGGCGATCTGCGTGGGGGTGACGTTGCTCAGGCCGATGTGGCGCACCAGGCCTTTTTGCTGGAGTTCGGCCAGCGCGGTGAGCGGGGCTTCGAGCGAGCCTTCGGCGGGGCCGTGGATGCCGAACATGGCGCGCAGGTTGACCACGTCAAGCACGTCGAGGCCGAGGTTGCGCAGGTTGTCGTGGACGGCCTGGGTCAGCTCGGTGGGGGAGAAGGCCGGTATCCAGGAGCTGTCCGCGCCGCGGCGGGCGCCGATCTTGGTGACGAGGAGCAGATCCTTGGAATACGGATGCAGCGCTTCGCGGATGATCTGGTTGGTGACGTGGGGGCCGTAGAAGTCGCTGGTGTCGATGTGGTTGACGCCGGCGGCAATGGCTTCGCGCAGGACGGCGAGCGCTTCCTTGCGGTCCTTGGGCGGGCCGAATACGCCGGGGCCGGCGAGTTGCATGGCGCCGTAGCCGAGGCGCTGCACGGTGTGGCCGCCGAGGCGGAAGGTGCCGGCCCCGTCTTTACTGGACATGACTTCGATGCTGGACATGATGAATCTCCTTGAAACGTAGCGCATCGTAAGCCCTGTCCGCTCGTTCGATAATCCGGTATAAAGCGCACAGGCTGTGCGGAATGGCGAACAATGCAGATCGATCTCAATGACCTCAACGCTTATGTCGCGGTGGCGCGCGCCAAGGGCTTTCGCGAAGGGGCGCGCCTGAGCGGCAGCAGCGCTTCCCGGCTCAGCGAGTCGGTGCGGCGGCTGGAAACCCAGCTCGGGGTGCGGCTGCTCCATCGCACC
>JAQGNS010000155.1 GCA_028291705.1 Nevskia sp. | reverse complement strand
TTGCAGCGCATCGCGGTCCTGCGCCAGCTGGCGCGTGTACAGCGCCAGATTGGCCTTGGCGGTGTCCACCGTGCTCTCCGCCTGGCGCAGCGCCAGCTGCGTGGTGGCGCCGCCGTCGAACAGCTTCTTGGTCAGGTCGTAGGAATCGCTCTGGCTCTTCAGCGTGTCGCTGGTCAGCTTGTACAGCGTCTCGTCGGCCAGCACCACCAGGTAGGCTTCCGCCACTTCCGCCACCAGCGTCAGCTGCGCGCTGCGCTGCGTCTCCTGCGTACTGAAATACTGCTGCAAGGCGGCATGGTTGAGGCTGCGGATGCGGCCGAAGAAATCCAGCTCGTAGTTGGTGAAGCCGATGCCGACGTTATAGGTGCGCACGATCGCACCGTTCGGGATGGAAGCGCCGGACGCGGCGCCGCCGCTCTGCGCGGCAAGGACGCTGCCGGGGTAGCGCTGCACATCCTCGCTGCCGGTGGCGGCGATGGTGGGGAACAGGTCGGCGCGCTGGATGCGGTACTGCGCCTGCGCCGATTGCACGTTCAGCGCCGCCACGCGCAGGTCGCGGTTATTGGCCAGGGCCAGGGCGATCAGCTGCTGCAGCTGCGGATCGGTGAAGAACTCGCGCCAGCCGATGTCCGCGGCGGCGGTACCCACTTGCGGCGGGGTACCGTTGAAGTCCGCCGGCACCGGCGCGGCGGGACGCTGGTAGGCCGGCTCCATGGTACAGGCCGCCAGCAGGCCCGCAAACGCAGCGGTGGCCAGGGCCAGGGAGGTTTTGCGCATGCTCATGTTCAGGCCTCCGTCGCCGGTTTCGGTTGATGGGGTGTATGCGTCTCGTCGCGCCCGCCCTTGAAGATCGAGCGCACCTTGACGAAGAACACCGGCACCAGGAATACCGCCAGCAGGGTTGCCGTGATCATGCCGCCGATCACGCCGGTGCCGATAGCGATGCGCCCGCCCGCGCCGGCGCCGCTGGCGATGGCCAGCGGCATCACGCCGAGGATGAAGGCCAGCGAGGTCATCAGGATCGGGCGCAGGCGTTGCCGTGCCGCCGTCACTGTGGCCTCGACCAGGTCCATGCCCTGGTCATAGTTCTCCTTGGCGAATTCCACGATCAGGATCGCGTTCTTGGCCGACAACCCCACCGTGGTCAGCAGGCCCACCTGGAAGAACACATCGTTGCCCAGGCCGCGCCACAGGGTGGCGGCGACCGTGCCGATGATGCCCAGCGGTACCACCAGCATCACCGCGAACGGGATCGACCAGCTTTCATACAGCGCCGCCAGGCACAGGAACACGATGGTCAGCGAAATGGCGTACAGCGCCGGCGCCTGCGAACCGGACAGGCGCTCCTCGTAGGACAGGCCGGTCCATTCGAAGCCAAGGCCCTTGGGCAGCTTGGCGGTCGCCGCTTCCATCGCCGTCAACGCGTCGCCGGTGCTCTTGCCCGGTGCCGGCGCGCCGAGGAATTCCAGCGCGGGCGCGCCGTTGTAGCGCTCCAGCTTGGGTGAGCCGGTACTCCAGCGCGCGGTGGAGAAGGCCGAGAACGGCACCATCTGCCCGGCGGCGTTGCGCACGTACCACTTGTCCATGTCCTGCGGCAACATGCGCGACTCCGGCTCGCCCTGGATGAAGACGCGCTTGACGCGGCCGCGGTCGACGAACTGGTTGACGTAGGCCGAGCCCCAGCCGGCGCCCAGCGTCTGGCTGATGTCGGCGATGGACAGGCCCAACGCGCTGGCCTTCTCCCAGTCGATGTCGAGCTTGTATTGCGGCTCGTCGGCGAGGCCGTTGGGACGCAGCATGCCGATCGCCGGGTCCTTGGCGGCAATGCCCATCAGCTGGCCGCGTGCTTCCATCAGCGCGGCGTGGCCGATGTTGCCGCGGTCCTCCAGCTCGAAGTCGAAGCCGGAAGCATTGCCCAGTTCCAGCGCCGCCGGCGGGGCGAACGCCGCCACCTGCGCGCCGCGGATCTGCTGGAAGCGCTTGTTGGCGCGTCCGGCCAGGGCGAACACGGTGTTCTTGTCGCCGGAGCGCTGCGCCCAGTCTTTCAGGCGCACGAAGGCCAGGCCCGAGTTCTGGCCTCGGCCGCCGAAGCTGAAACCGTTGACGGTGAACACCGCGCTGACGATGTCCTTCTCGTCGTTGAGGAAGTAGTCGCGCATCTGGTCCAGGGTCTGCTGCGTCAGCTCGCTGGCGGTGCCGGGCGGCTCCACCACCTGCACGAACAGGACGCCCTGGTCCTCGTCCGGCAGGAACGACTTGGGCACCCGCACGAACAGCAGGCCCATCGCCAGCACGATCACCAGGTAGACGATGAGGTAGCGCCCGGTGCGCCCGGTGACGTGGCCGACGCTGCGCTCGTAGCCCTTGTTCATGCGCTCGAAGCCGCGGTTGAACCAGCCGAAGAAGCCGCGCGTGCGCTCGTGCGAATCCGCCTCGGGCTTTTTCAGCAGGGTGGCGCACAGCGAAGGCGTGAACACCATCGCCACGGTCACCGACAGCGCCATCGCCGAGATGATGGTGATGGAGAACTGGCGGTAGATCACGCCGGTGGAGCCGGCGAAGAAGGCCATCGGCAAGAACACCGCCGACAGCACCAGGGCGATGCCGACCAGGGCGCCGGTGATCTGGCTCATCGACTTGCGCACCGCCTCTTTCGGCGACAGGCCCTCCTCCTCCATCACGCGCTCGACGTTTTCCACCACCACGATGGCGTCGTCGACCAGCAGGCCGATGGCCAGCACCATGCCGAACATGGTCAGGGTGTTGATCGAGTAGCCGGCGGCGGCAAGGATGCCGAAGGTGCCGAGCAGCACCACCGGCACGGCGATGGTCGGGATCAGCGTGGCGCGGAAGTTCTGCAGGAACAGGTACATCACCAGGAACACCAGCACGATGGCCTCGAACAGCGTCTTCACCACCTCCTCGATGGAGACGCGCACGAACGGCGTGGTGTCGTACGGGTACACCGCCTGCAGGCCCGGCGGGAAGAACGGCGTCAGCCGGTCCATCGTCGCGTGTATCGCCTTGGCCGTATCCAGCGCGTTGGCGCCGGTGGCGAGCTTGATGGCGAGGCCGGCGGCCGGGTGGCCGTTGTACTCGGTGTTGATCGAGTAGCTCTCGCCGCCCAGCGTCACCTGCGAGACGTCCTTGAGCCGCACCTGCGAGCCGTCCTGGTTGACCTTGAGCAGGATCTTGCCGAACTCGTCGGCATTGGTCAGGCGCTGCGGGCCGACGATGGTCGCGTTGAGGCGCTGCCCCTTGGCGGCGGGCAGGCCGCCCAGTTCGCCGGAAGGCACCTGGATGTTCTGCGCCAGCAGCGCGTTGCTCACGTCCACCGGCGTCAGGCCGAAGTTGTTGAGCTTGGCCGGGTCGAGCCAGATGCGCATGGCGTACTGCGTGCCGAACAGCTGGTAGTCGCCCACGCCCGGCGTGCGGCTGATCGGATCCTGCACGTTGGAGGCGATGTAGTCGCTGACATCGGTGCCGTTCATGCTGCCGTCGGTGGAGTAGAAGCCCACCACCAGCAGGAAATTCCTGGTCGCCTTGGCCACGCGCAGACCCTGTGCCTGCACGTCGGTGGGCAGCAGCGGCGTGGCCAGCTGCAGCTTGTTCTGCACCTGCACCTGGGCGATGTCGGGGTTGGTGCCCTGCTCGAAGTACAGGGTGATGGTCATGGTCCCGTCCTTGTCGCTCTCGGACGAGAAATACAGCAGATGGTCGATGCCGCTCATCTGCTGCTCGATGACCTGCGTTACCGTGTTCTGCACGGTTTCCGCCGAGGCGCCTGGATAGGTCGCCGTGATCGAGATGGCCGGCGGGGCGATGCTCGGATACTGCGCTACCGGCAGGGAGGTCACCGCCAGGCCGCCGACCATCATCACCACAATGGCCAGCACCCAGGCGAAGATCGGACGGTCGATGAAGAAATTGACCATGGCCGGCCCCTACTGCTTCGGCTGGGCGGATGCATCACCCTGCGGCGCGCCCTGCGCCGTCTTGTTGGTCTCGGCTTGCGGCTGGTATTCGGCGGGATCCACCGGCGCGCCCGGCTTCACCGACTGCAGGCCTTCGACGATGACGCGGTCGCCGGCCTTCAGGCCGGAGGTCACCAGCCACTGGTCGCCGATGGCGCGGTCCGCCACCAGCTGGCGCAGTTCGGCCTTGTTGCCGTCACCGATCACCAAGGCGGTGGGCTGGCCCTTCTGGTCGTGCGTCACGCCTTGCTGCGGCACCAGCAGGCCGTCCTGGCGCACGCCTTCCTGGATCTGCTCGCGCACGAACATGCCCGGCAGCAGGGTACGGTCGGGGTTGGGGAACAGGGCGCGCAGGGTCACCGAGCCGGTGCCCTCGTCCACCGTCACCTCGGAGAACTGCATCGAGCCGGCCTGCTCGTAGTCGCTTCCGTCTTCCAGCCGCAGCTTCACTTGCGCCTGGCCGTCGCCGCCCTGCTTGAGCTGGCCCGCCGCCGCCTCGCGCTTGAGGCGCAGCAGCACACCGCTGGGCTGGGTCACGTCGACATAAGTGGGGTCGAGCTGCTGCACCGTGGCCAGCGCGGTGGCCTGGTTCGCCGTCACCAGCGCGCCCTCGGTAATGGAGGAGCGGCCGATGCGCCCGGAGATCGGCGACAGCACCTTGGTATAAACCAGGTTGATGTGCGCCGTTTCCACGTTGGCGCGCGCCTGCAGGTCGGCGGCGACAGCGTTGTCGTAGTCCTGCCGGCTCACCGCGTTGGCTTCCGCCAGCGGCTTGTAGCGCTCGGCCTGGGCCTTGGCCGAGACCGCCGCTGCGGCGGCGCTGTCGTAGGCCGCCTGGTAGGGCGCCGCGTCGATCTGGTAGAGCTGCTGGCCAGCCTTGACCTCGCTGCCCTCGGTGAACAGGCGCTTCAGCACGATGCCGTTGACCTGCGGCCGCACCTCGGCCACGCGATAGGCCACCACGCGCCCCGGCAACTCGGTGGTGAGCGGCACCGCCTGCGTCTTCAGCGTCACCACCGAAACCTTGGGCGGTGGTGGCGCAGCGGGCGGCGCCTTGTGGCCGCAGCCCTGCAACAGGACGGCCGCGCCGAGAAGGGTGCCGCAGGAGAGGGTCTTGCCGAAGGTACTCATACGTACGATCCTTGTGCGAAATGTGCCGGGGAATCGATGCCGACTTCCCGCGTTGTGTGTCGTGCAGTTGCGTGTAGCGACAGCGAAGCGGAAACAGCGCGCGCTTTCCTGCCTCATTAATCTCTAGCAATCCCTGCGCGCCTTGAAATAGCGCAGATCCATGCAGCGCAGCTACGTCGGCCCGTCTAAGCCGTCGCCTTGGCGCAGCGCTTCTGCCGCTCCGCCTCGATCAGCGTCCAGCCGGCATCGGCAAGGTGCGACGCGATCCGGTTCAGCCAGTGCGTCCCTTCCATCAAGCCCGGCAAGGCCGCGGTGATGCTGCGTCGCTTCACCACGTAAACCGTGGAAGCGCCAAGCAGCGTCGTCATCAGCCTCTGCAACGGCGCATCCAGTTTGCTCACGCCCAGTTCCCTGCGCAGCAGGGCGCCGAGCA
>JAQGNS010000143.1 GCA_028291705.1 Nevskia sp. | reverse complement strand
CCTGACCTGGATGCAGGCAGTGTTTTACGGCGTCGGCGCCTCGGTCATCGGCATCGTCGCCTTGAGTGCCTACAAGCTCACCACCAAGAACATCGGCAATGACCGGCTGCTGTGGGCCATTTACCTGGTCAGCGCCGTCATCACCGCAGTGACGGCCTCGGAAGTCATCTGGGTCTTTCTGATCGGCGGCATTCTGGTATGGCTGGTCAGGGCACCACCGAAAGCCCTGAAAGCCGCCGGCACAGCCCCCTCGCTTGCCGTGATGGCGCCCGCCGTGATGAGCTTCGACTGGCCGCAGCTCGGCCATATCTTCGGCTTCTTTGCCAAGGCCGGCGCCTTCGTCTTCGGCAGCGGGCTGGCCATCGTGCCGTTCCTCTACGGCGGTGTGGTGACCGACCATCACTGGCTGACCGAGCACCAGTTCGTGGACGCGGTGGCGGTGGCGATGATCACGCCGGGGCCTGTGGTCATCACCGTTGGCTTCATCGGGTATTTGATCGACGGATTGCCGGGCTCGATCGCTGCGGCGGTTGGCACTTTCCTGCCTTGCTACCTGTTCACTGTCATCCCGGCGCCGTATTTCAAGAAGTACGGCAAGCGGCCGGCGATCGTCGCCTTCGTCAACGGCGCCACCGCCGCCGCCATCGGCACTATCGCCGGGTCCGTCATCGTGCTGGGCAGGCGCTCGGTGATCGACCTGCCGACCCTGCTGATTGCACTTGCCACCGCCGCAGCGTTGTGGAAGTTCAAGAAAGTGCCGGAACCGGTGATCGTCGTCGCCGCAGCCGTGCTTGGCCTGGTGATCTACCCGCTGGCGACACACTCCTGAATTCCCCCAATCCCCCACCATCAAGGAAGATTTCACGATGAACAACCCGTCCCGCCGCCTGTTCCTCCAAACCGCATCGGTAGCCGTCGCCGGCGTAGTGGCCGCCGGCGCCACGAATGCCGCCGACAAGGCGGAAGGAAGCACGAGTATGTCCACTCCGATTCCGGCCCTGGCGCCGATCCACCAGCCCAAGCCGCTGTCCTTCGATCCTGCCAAGCTCAATGGCATTTCCGAAAAGCTGATCCGCTCGCACTGGGAAAACAACTACGGCGGCTCGGTCAAGACACTCAACGCCGTGAAGCAGAAGCTGGGCCAGGCACTGGCAGACAAGGATTCCGCGCCGTTCGCCTACGACGATCTCAAGCGCGAGCACCTGATGCGCACCGGCTCGGTCGTGTTCCACGAACTGTACTTCGACAACCTCGGCGGCGACGGCAAAGCGGATGCCGACATGCGCAAGGCCATCGGTGCCTCCTTTGGGGACTTCAACACCTGGGAGACGGAATTCCGCAAGATCGGCACCGGCCTCGGTGGCGGCTCCGGCTGGGTGGTTCTGGGCTTCAACGTCCACACCGGCCAGATCGAGAACTACTGGCTGTGGGATCACCTGCACGGTCCCGCCTCGACCCTGCCGCTGCTGGTCATGGATATGTACGAGCATTCCTACCAGATGGACTACGGCGCGGCAGCGGCGAAATACATTGATGCTTTCTTCCAGAATATCCGCTGGGAAGCAGTAAATGAGCGGTTGGTACGCGCACAAAGCTTCATGACGATTCAGAAGCCATCGTGAAGCAGGCGTAGGGTGCGCAGTGCGCACCCTACGCCTGCTGGATTGAGCGTCACTTCAGGCCGGCCTGAGGAACGTGAGCCGGGTTGACTTCGCAGCTCGTGTAGGGCCGGAGAAGCGTAGCGTATCCCGCCTTTCGCGACAGGCGGGATGGTTTCCGCCCTACGAGCTGGCAGAATGTGGGGATCCTCTCGCAAAGCATCCTCACGGAGGCCCCATGTGCCGCAACATCAAGACGCTGTTCAACTTCGAGCCGCCGGCGACGGATGACGAGATCCGCGCGTCCGCATTGCAGTTCGTGCGCAAGCTCAGCGGTTTCAATGCGCCGTCGAAGATCAACGAGGCGGCATTCAACCGCGCGGTGGAGGAAGTCAACGATGCCGCGCGGCTGTTGATCCAGTCCCTGGTGACGCTGGCGCCGCCGAAGGATCGTGAGGTGGAGCGGGCGCGGGCGATGGCGGATTCGGCGAAGCGGTTCAGCCGTTAGCGCGGCGGCGCGGAATCAGTGTGTGCGATGAGTTGCCGGCGCTTCAACCCCAAGGGTCGAAGTAAGCGATTCATCACCCGACGGCACGACCCAGGCAGTGCTGCCGTGGCTTACTTCATCGCTTCCGGCTCCAGCTGCGCCCGCAGCCGCGGCGCCGCAAAGTCCAGGAAGGCACGCAGCTTCAACGGCAGCAGGCGCTGGCTGGGGTAGACCAGGCTGACCGCCATCGGCCGCACCTGATAGTCCTGCAACACGACGCGCAGCGCACCGTCGGCAAGGGCCTGCCGGATCGGGTAGGAGACGGTGCGTGCAAGCCCCAGCCCCGCCAGCGCTGCCTCGATCACGGCCTCGACCGTATTGGCCCGCAACCGTGGCCGGATCGGGATTTGAACCAGCACACGGTCCCGCTGGAAATCCCAGTGATCGGAGGCGGAGATCGCGTCGAAGTTGATGCAGTGGTGCGCCGCCAGGTCTTCCGGTGTCTGCGGTGTGCCACGCGCGGCCAGATACCTGGGGCTGGCGAAAACAACGGGGCCGGCAAAGCCGACTCGCGTCGCAATCAGGCTGCTGTCCGGCAAGCTGCCGATGCGCACCGCCATGTCCACGTGGTCTTCCAGGAGGTTCACCACGCGATCGCTTAGCTGCAGCCGGATCTGGATATCCGGATAGAGCTCGAGGAATGCCGCGACCACCGGCACCAACTGCATCCGCCCGAATACCAAGGGCGCCGTGATCACAAGATCACCGGTCGGCGCACGGTATTCGCCGGAGGCTGCCCGTTCGGCCTCGGTCACGTCTTCGACGATGCGCTTGCAGGCGGCGACGTAGTTGCGGCCGGCGTCGGTCAACACCAGCTGTTTTCCGCCCCGAAGCAGCAGGCGAGCCTTCAAGTGCGCTTCAAGGTCGGAAATCTTGCGACTGACCGTGGTCAGCGGCACCCCCAGCCGCCGGCCGGCCGCCGACAGGCTGCCGGTTTCCACCGCCGCGAGCAACACCGCCATGGCATCAAACCGGTCCATAGTCCTTCCACTTTTCGGCAGGATGAGTTCCGAAGATACCGTCTGGTCACTGAAAACGGAAGGGCATAAGGTACGCGGCATCGGTGAAACCCCAGTCGCTCTCCGGGAGAATCTAATGAAACACTTGAAAAGTAAGCTTGCCGTCCTTGCACTTGCCGTGAGCGGATTCGCCGCGCAGGCGCAGGAGTCCGGTTTCGAGTCTCAGGTCAATGCCGCCGCGGGCAATGCGCCGGTGGTGGCCGGCCAGTCGGTGGCTGGCGTCGTTGTCACCGGCTACAGCGATCCTTTGCTCCGCTCCGATCAACGGGTGGCAATGCTGCAGGCGTCGCTGCCATTGGGCGCGACGAATACCGCAGTGGAGCCCACCAGCTTGCAACGCCTGGTTGCGGTGTTCCCCCGGAACCCCAACGCGGCGGAGGGTGATGCCCGGCGCATGATGGAACGCGGCCACATGCCGCCGAGCGGATCGGATCCTGATGGAGGTTTTGCGGTGGGCACGCGATAGTGCCGGACAGGGCTCAAATCAAGGGTTTGAGCCAGTCGTCAGGGCAAGCTGAAACGGCCGTGGAATTCACGCGTCTTTAGCGTCAAAAGAAGGATGAAACGTCATGATCATCATCGAATCAGTTGGAGCCGCCTTGGCGCTGTTCTCCATTGTGGAAGGCTACGCATCGCTCTTTAACTCCGCCACTCGTATTCATATTGCGGATTGGCGCAAAGGTGCGGGGCCGGACGGCGTGAACATTCAATCGTCCATTTTCCATTTCGGCGAGTAACAACAAATACCGCACTCGCGTTCGTGTGCTTCACGGCTCCTTGATGCGGAGCAGTGCGGTCGGTGTCCCTGGAGATCCCTACCTTCAGTGCAGAAGGCCATCGGCGGCATCGTCTTCCGGGTTGCCGGTCCATTCGTCGGCTTCGATTTCGATGGTCTGCCCGGAGGCCGTGAACAGTTCGGGGTCGAGCACTTCGCTGATCCAGCGGA
>JAQGNS010000121.1 GCA_028291705.1 Nevskia sp. | reverse complement strand
ACGGTCCTTGCAAAGGCCTGCTGCGGCCAGTTCGACGGACATGCGCCAGCTTGATGAGAATTGCGCAAGATGCCAGGGCTTTGGCGCCCAAGGCCTGGGCGCGGTGGATGCTGCTGACGCTTGCGGCAGTAGCTTTGTGCGCGCGTGCCGAGGAATCGGACAGCGCGGTTGATTTCGACATTCCACCGCAGGTGCTGGCGACGGCGCTGACGCAGTTTTCGGCGCAGAGCGGCATCCAGGTGGTGGCGGCGGCGAGCGGGTTGTCCACGGCACATTCCCCGGGCGTGAAAGGGCGGATAAAGCCTCTGACGGCCTTGCTGCAACTGCTGCGCAATACGCCCTATACCAGCCAGCCGATCGGGGGCCGGACGGTCGCGGTGACCGAACGGGCTACGGAAGAGGACAATCCGGCCGCGATACCGAAGGCCGACGAGCCGGCGGCGGCGGCCGTCGCCGCCGCGCAGCCGGGAAGCCGCGCCGAAGCGCTTGAGGAAACCGACAATCTCAACGCCGTGGTGGTCACCGGCTCGCGCGTCAAGCGCTCGGTGGTGCAGAGCAGCGCGCCGATCGACGTGGTGACGGCGGAAGAATTGCAGGCCACCGGCGCCGGTACGCTCAGCGACGCGCTCGACCTGATCCTGCCTTCCTTCAACCTGCCGGCCATTGCCGGCCAGGATCAGAGCGCCATCGTCCGTCCCGCCAACCTGCGCGGCCTGAACGCTGACCAGATGCTGGTGCTGGTGGACGGCAAGCGCCGCCACGCCAGCGCCATCGTCAACGCCAATTCCTCGATCAACAAGGGCTCGGAGCCGGTGGATCTGAACATGATCCCGTTCGCGGCCATCGACCACATCGAGGTGCTGCGCGACGGCGCTTCCGCCCAGTATGGTTCGGACGCCATCGCCGGCGTGGTCAACATCGTGCTCAAGCGCGACGATCATGGCGGCGAGTTCACCAGCCGCAACGGCATCTACGATTTCAGGGACGGCTTCACCAGCCAGGATGGCGGCGATTTCGGCTTCAAGCTCGGCGATCGCGGCTTTGTCCATCTCAGCGGAGAAATATTCAGCCAGAATTTCACCAACCGCTCCGCCGATGCCGAGGGGCCGTTCTACTATGCGCAGGCCAACGGCGCGCCGGATCCGCGCGAAGCGACCACCAACCACGACAAGATCATCGACGGCCTGCCGCTGACGCGCGCGCTCAACCTGGGCTACAACGCCGACCTGCGGCTCGACGGCGGCGCTCACCTCTACTCGTTCTCCACCTTTACCGCGCGCCACGGCAACGGCTACGAGAATTTCCGCTATCCCAACGGCAACAACGATCCGCCTTACGACTGGTCGGTCTACCCGGATGGCTTCGAGCCGCGCGAGGCGATCCATGAAATCGACTTCTCCACCACCGTCGGCGCCAAGGGCGCGGACCTGTACGGCTGGACCTGGGATGTCAGCAGCACCTACGGCAAGGATGACGCGGCGGTGTTCACCGACCACACCATCAACGCCACGCTGGGGCCGGGCTCGCCGACCAGCTTCTACGACGGCAGCTGGATCAATACCGAGTTCACCAACGACGTCGATTTCAGCCGCGCTTTCCAGGTGGGCCTGAGCGAGCCGCTGCATGTCGCCGCCGGCGCCGAATACCGCAACAATTCCTACACGATCAAGCCGGGCGAGCTCGGTTCCTACGAGACCGGCAGCTATACCTCGTTCTGTGCGCCGGTCGCCACCACCGATACTTCCGATCCCTGTTATCCGAATACGACCAAGTATCCCAGCGCCGGTGCGCAGTCCTACAACGGCTTCAGCCCGGATCGCGCCGGGCATGCCTACCGCGACAACTTCGCGGGCTATCTCGACCTGGAAGCCAAGGTGCTGCCGCGCTGGGATGTCGGCGTCGCGGTGCGCTTCGAGCACTACAGCGACTTCGGCGACACGCGCACCGGCAAGATCTCGATGCGCTACCAGCTGCTGCCGTTCCTGGCGGTGCGCGGCACGGTCAACAACGGCTTCCGCGCGCCCACCGTGGGGCAGTCGCTGTACGCGACCTCCAGCACCTTCTTCCAGACCGTCGATAACGTGGTGACGGCGATCGACGTGGTGACGGCGCCGGTGGCCTCGACCGAGGCGCGCGCCCTGGGCGCCACACCGCTGCGGCCGGAGACTTCCAGCAACTACAGCCTGGGCTTCGTCGCCACGCCGACGCGCGACATCGACATCACGGTCGATGCCTATCGCATCTACGTGCGTCATCGCATCCTCGAAACCGGCATCCTCAGCGAGGAGCTGGACCCGGGCATCGGCACCGCCTTGCAGCAGGCCGGCGTCGATCCAGCCACCAATGTGCAGTACTTCACCAATGCCGCCGATACCCGCACCCAGGGCATGGACGTCATCGCCAATATGCGCACCCGTCTCGGCGCATGGGGCCTGGTGCGCTGGATCGCCGAGGGCAACTGGAACCAGACCAGCTTCACCCGCATCGAGCCCAATCCGCCGCAACTGGCCGACCTGGCCCAGACCAGCCCCGGCTTCCAGCTGTTCGACGCGGCGCAGCAGGGCTATCTCACCGCGGGCACGCCGCGCAGCAAGATCATCCTCGGCGGTACCTGGCTGAAGGGACCGCTGACGGCGAACCTCCACGTGGTGCGCTACGGGCATGTGGTGGACAGCTCCAAGGCCGACAGCGATGTCTACGAGGAGATTCCGCCGGCCTGGATCACCAATCTGGACGTGGCCTGGCGTTTTGAACGAGGGCTGACCGTCGGAATCGGCGCCAACAACCTGCTCGACCAGTATCCGCCGGAGACCTCGCTGGCGTTCCGCGGCGATCTGGGGCCCGGCAGCAAGTATGTCGGGTCACAGAAGTACAGCGGCTTCTCGCCGTATGGATACTTCGGCGGCTTCTACTACCTGCGGCTGTCGTACCGCTTCGACGGCTGAGCGGTCGTATCCGTACGGCCTGCTGCCGGGGCTGGCTCCGGGCGGTTTCCCATTTCCGTTTCTCCGTGCTGGCGCGTTCTTCAAGTAGGCGGACGTGATTGTGCGCCGCCGTTCGCGAGGGCAACGGTCGCCGCCGCAAAGAATTTGAAACGAGTTTGAGATTGGCCGGGCTTTTTGCCCGGATTTTGCAAGGCATTCAACAAACCCTTATTCCGGAGTCAAAAATGGCAGTTTCCATTCTCAGCGTGGCAGCGGATGCCGCCGAAGCGATCAACCCCGCCGACCTCTCCATCCAGCACCTGGTGACCCAGGCCGATCCGGTGGTGAAAGTGGTCCTGGTGATCCTGGTGTTCTTCTCGTTCTGGTGCTGGACCGTGATGTTCGAGAAGCTGTTCGCCTTCACGGCGGCCTTCGGCGCCGCCAAACGCCTGGAACAAACGCTGGAAAACGGCACGCTGGAAGACGTCATCAACTACAGCGACACGCACCCGGTGGCCAAGATCATCGCCGCCGGCAACCTGGAATGGCGCGAGGGCTCCGGCGAGCATGCGCACGAAGCGCTGCACGAAGTGCGTGACCGCGTCGAGCGCGCCATGCGCCTGGAGCTGTCCAACGAAACCCGCCGCATCAACAAGCGCCTGCCGTTCCTGGCCACCGTGGGCTCCTCGGCTCCGTTCATCGGCCTGTTCGGCACGGTGTGGGGCATCATGAACACCTTCACCGGCATCGCCGCGGCGCATGACACCAGCCTGGCCACCGTGGCCCCGGGTATCGCCGAAGCGCTGATCGCCACCGGCATCGGCCTGGCCGCCGCCATCCCCTCGATCATGGCCTACAACAGCTTTGCCACCAATATGGGTCGCTATGTCGGCCGCCTCAACACCGTCATCGGCATTTACGCCGGCCGCCTGTCCAAGCGCTTCGCGCCGGCGATCGCGGCCTGAGCGGGAGAGCGGCCGTGAGCGCAGTGTGCAATGAACCGGGGGCGGGCATAAGCCCGCCCCTGTATCCGGAGACAACGCCATGGGCATGAGCGTAAAAGCCGCCGGTGGCGGGGAAGAAGGCGAGATGGGGCCGGTGGCGGAGATCAACGTCACGCCGCTGGTGGACGTGATGCTGGTGCTGCTGATCATCTTCATGGTGACGATGCCGCTGATGATGAACCAGCTGCCCATCACCCTGCCCAAGCCGAGCCTGTCCCAGCCGGACAAGCCGCCGGAGAAGCTGACGGTGGACTTCGACCTGCAGGGCAACTACTTCATCCAGCACAACGAGGACGCCAAGGAAGGAGTGCCGTATACCGACCTGCCGGCGCGCCTGCGCGACCTGGCGGACAAGAATCCCGATGAGCTAGTCACGGTGTGCGCGGACAAGGATTCCATCTACGACCGCGTGGTCGACCTGATGGCCATTGTCGGCAGTTCCGGGTTCAGCAAGGTGACCTTATGTCCATGAGCGCAAAGACCTCTTCCTCGCATGACGAGGAGGACCTGGGCACTGCCATCGCGGAGATCAACGTCACGCCGCTGGTCGACGTGATGCTGGTGCTGCTCATCATCTTCATGGTCACGGCGCCGCTGCTCAAGGCCGCGGTGCCGGTGGAGCTGCCCGAGACGCGCGCCAAGGCGATGAGCGAGGAGCAGGGCCAGATCACCATCACCCTGCGCCGCGACGGCGCGGTGTTCTACGAGGAAGACCTGCTCGCCCCCGGTGAACTGGCCGACCGTCTCGCCGCCGTGCCCAAGGGCGCCGACGGCAAGCCGCCGCTCGTCACCCTGCGCGCCGACAAGGCGCTCGACTATGGCCATGTCATGGAAGTCATGGGCGAATTGAACCGCGCCGGCTTCACCTCGATCTCGCTGGTGACTGATGTCAGCGGTGGTTAAGGCGACGGAGGTAGGGTTCGCCTGATGGCA
>JAQGNS010000077.1 GCA_028291705.1 Nevskia sp. | reverse complement strand
CAGCTCGGCCGCCAGCGCCCGCACCGACGGAAACGGCTGGCCCGGCTGGAACTCCCCGCTGATGAAGGCTTTCACCGCCGCGAACACGACCTGGTCGAAGATCGACTGGCCAGGTTGGAGGCTGAGGCGGAGTAGTGTCATATGCATACTGTGACACGTGTAAATGCAATGTCAAGCCCGCCGGCAATGCCAAGGCAGGTGGATTCAGCGCATGGAATTACAGGATCAGGACCGGCAGGGACGCGGCAGTACACAGGCGACGCTTCGACGAAGAGAGGCGGAGCGCCGTCGCAAGGGGAAACGCGCTATGTCCTGCAGCAATGCCCAGGCGCACCAGGCAACTCACTCCGCGCCGGCATGCATTGCCCGCATCCCCAGGATCAGGGCAGCAGGAACATCGCTTCCAGCGGCACGGCGATCGGCGCGCCGTCCGGAGCGGTGTCCATGATGTCAGCCATATAAGACCACCAGCGTCGCATCAGCGGACTTTCCGGCAGGCGTTCCATGGCGTGACCGTCCTCGCGCCAGAGTACGGCGAACAGCGCGTTCGTTTCCGCGTCGAGATGGATCGAGTAATCGCTGATGCCCGCGCTCTTCAGCAGGGCGACGAGTTCCGGCCAGATGGCATCGTGCCGGCGCCGGTATTCCGCCGCCTGGCCCGGCATGAGGCGCATCCTGAAGGCGTACTTTTCCAGGGCTACATCCTCGGCTGCGATCTGTCGCGAAACGGTGGCCGCTCAGCCGGCCCTCAGCCGGCTGTGGGCCAGCTGAAGCGGTAAGTCCCGGCGCCGACGTCGACCAGCGTTGCGCTTCCCTCCCGGCGCACGCCGGAAACTCCCGCATCGTCGGCCAGCACGGTGCCGCCTTCGCGCACCGTATCCGGATTCGCGCCGGGCAGGCGCACGCTCGCGGTGGTATTGGGCGGCACACGCACGGTCAGCGTCATCGTTCCACCCTGGAGCGTCCAGTCCGATTCCACCGCGCCGTAGGGCGTTTCATGCCGCGCGGCCGCGTGGCTGAGCCCGCCGCCCGGGTAGGGATGGATCAGGATGTGCTTGTAGCCCGGCACGGCCGGATCGGCATCGAGGCCGGCGATGACCTGGTACATCCACTCGCCCACCGCGCCATAGGCATAGTGGTTGAACGAGTTCATCTCCTTGCTCTCGAAGCTGCCGTCCGGCTTGATGCCGTCCCAGCGCTCCCAGATGGTGGTGGCGCCGTGCTTGATGGGATAGAGCCAGGAGGGAAACTCCTCGCGCTCCAGCAGGGCGTAGGCCTGGTCGAGATAGCCGAAGCGGCTCAGCGTGTTGAGCAGATGCGGCGTGCCGAGGAAGCCGGTGGTGAGATGTCCCTGCTCCCGCACCGAGTGCGCCAGCTTGGCCGCGGCCAGCGGGCGCTGCGTTTCCTGCAACAGGTCGAAATCCAGCGCCAGCACGTAGGCGGTCTGCGTTCCCTCCCCCACCTGGCCATCGTCCTTGACGAACTGCTTGCCGAACGCAAGCTTGATGCGCTCGAACAGCTCCGCGTAGCGCGCGGCATCGTCCGGCTTGCCCAGCACGGCGGCGGTCCGCCGCAGGAGGTCGGCGGAATGGGCGAAATAGGCGGTGGCGATCAGATCGGTGGAGGTGGCGCCCAGGTTCTTGCGCTGGTCGGAACCGAAATCCAGCCAGTCGCCGAACTGGAAGCCGCCGACCCAGATCAGCTTGTCGCCGGCGCGCTTCCGCTCGAAGTCCAGCCAGCGGCCCATGCTGCGGTACTGCGCCGCGAGTACGCCGCTATCGCCGTAGGCCTGGTACAGGTTCCAGGGTATGACGGTCGCAGCATCGCCCCAGCCCGCGGCGCCGGAAGGAAAGAGGCCGTTGAGGTCGCGCAGGATGTCCGGCGAGATGAAGGGCACGCTGCCTTCGGCGTCCTGGTCCAGCGCCAGGTTGGCCAGCCAGGCGGCGAGAAAGCTGTCGACGTCCATGTTGTAGGCCGCCGTCGGCGAGAACACCTGGGCGTCGCCGGTCCAGCCCAGGCGTTCGTCACGCTGCGGGCAGTCGGTGGGGACGGTGAGGAAGTTGCCCTTCTGGCTCCAGACGATGTTGTGCTGCAACTGGTTGAGCAGGCTGTTGGAGGTTTCGAAGGTGCCGGTCTGCGCCATGTCGGCGTAGATGACGATGCCGGTGAGGCTGTCCGGCGTCAACTCGCCCGGATAGCCGTCGATGGCGACATAGCGGAAGCCCTGGTAGGTGAAGTGCGGTTCGTAGGTTTCGACGCCGCCGCCCTTGAGCGTATAGCGAATCTCCTGGCCGGCGGCGCGCAGGTTCTCGGTGTAGAAGTTGCCGTCCTTGTCCAGCACTTCGGCATGGCGCAGCCGCACCGTGGTGCCAGCCGGCCCCTGCACCTTGAGCTTGATCCAGCCCACCATGTTCTGGCCCATGTCGGCGACGGTGTCGCCCGCCGGCGTCTTGAAGATGCGCACCGGTTTGAGCGCTTCCATGTGCCGAACCGGCGGCGCGGAAGATGCCACGAGGATGTTGTTGTCAAACGCGGCGACGTTGACGCCGGACCAGGCGTGATCGTCATAGGCCGCGCCGCTCCAGCCGTTTTTCTCCAGACGCGCGTCGTAGGTTTCGCCGGCGTAGATTTCGGACATCAGGATGGGACCGGTGCTGCTCTTCCAGCTGCCGTCGCTGACGGTGGTTTCCTCGCGGCCGTCCTCGTAGACGACGTGCAGCTGCAACAGCAGCGCGCGCTTGTCGCCGTAGTGATTGCGCAGGTTGAGGAAACGGCCGCGGTACCAGCCGTCGGCGAGCATGACGCCGATGGCATTGTCGCCCTCGGCAAGCAGCCTGGTGACATCGTAGACCTGGTACTGCAGGCGCTGCTTGTAGCTGGTCCAGCCCGGGGTGAGCAGGTCCTCGCTGACGCGCCGGCCGTTGAGGTAGAACTCGTAGAGGCCGTGACTGGTGACGTAGGCGCGCGCGCTGCGCACCTTGCCACCGAGCCGGACCGCCTTGCGCAACAGCGTCGCCGGATTGGACTGGGCGGTATCCTCGGTGACGGTGGGCTGGATCCACGCGGCCTTCCAGTCCGCGGCAGAGAGCAGGCCCATCTCCCAGAACGCCGGCTTGCTCCACGGCGAGGCGCCGCCCCGCTCGTCCCAGGCGCGCACCTGCCACCAGTAGCGCTGACCGGACTGCAACACCGGCCCGCCATAAGGCCGCTGGATCGACTGGTCGGATTCCATCCGGCCCGAATCCCACAGCAGCGCGGTACCGGCCTGCAGCGCCTCCGGCGTAGCCGCCACGCGCACCTGGTAGGCCGTCTGCATCACACCACGCCGATCCGAAACCAGCTTCCAGCCCAGGCGCGGCGCCGCGGCCTCGATACCCAGCGGGTCGCTGCGCATTTCGGTGCTCAGGCCGTCCAGCGTGGGCGCGGCGCCGGCGGTCTTGCCGGAGGAGGAGGAAACGCAGGCGGAGACCAGGGCCAGGCCGAGCAGCGCGGCGAGTACGGCGAGCGACAGGGATGCTTTCATACGCATGTGTGGATTCTTATGGGAATTCTCAGGAATTGCTGTAACCGACGATGGTCACCGAGGTCAGGATCATCGCAATGCCGGCCAGCATCACGCCGAAGCTGCGGCGGCTCACGCCCTTCCATTCCTTGAGGAGAATGCCCCAGAGGCTGGAGACGATGATGATGAAGGCCATGTGCAGGATCCACGAACTGGCGCCGTTGGACAGCTTGCTGGCGCCCATGCCGTAGAAGAAGAATTGCAGGAACCAGA
>JAQGNS010000069.1 GCA_028291705.1 Nevskia sp. | reverse complement strand
TCTGGTTCGAGCCGCTGGTGCTGATCAGCTATGGCGCCCCCACTTACCTTGGCGCCAAGACCCTGGTCAACGACGCCAACCTCGGCTTCTCCTGGCACCTCTACTGCCCGACCACCTCGCTCAGCCTGCTGGGCCTCAACAACCTCACCTGCGATGTGCTCGATGCCGACGTCCTGCACGTCGGCGAAGCCGGCTCCGACCGTCTCGGCGCCGCGCGCCTGCTCACCGAGTTCGGCGCCACCGACCTGATCAGCGATCTCACCCGCTCCACTGCCGAGTTCGACCAGCACCTGCTGGGCTGGCAGTACTGGGCCTACAAGAACTGGCATGATCCCACCACCTCAGCCGGCTCGAATGCGCAAGGCCTGTTCACCGATGACGCGGACCTGACCACCGTCAAGACCGACAAGCTCAAGGTGCTGGAGCGCACCTACCCGCAATTCACCGCCGGCACCCCCACCGCGCTCTCCTTCGATCCGGATACCGGCGCCTTCAGCTACAGCTACACCGCCCGCAGCGCCGGCGGTCCGACGCAGATTTATGTGCCGCTGTCCGTGCATTACCCGAACGGCTACAGCGTCACCGCCAGCGGCGCCCAGGTCACCTCGGCACCGAACGCGTCGTTGCTGACCCTGGAGAACACGGCGGGTGCAACGACGGTCAAGGTGGCGCTGACCGCAAAATGATCGGCACTGCATGACCTGCACTGCCGTTTATTTTTGCGTTTGATTGGAGCAGCAGAAAAAGTCCGTTCGCCTCGAGTGCCGCGCATAGCGCGGTGTATCGAGAGGCCATGCCTGACACTCGCCACAAACGGGCTTAATCCGTGACCTTTTGCCCAAGTGCTTCAGCCCGAGGCGGATGCGCCAGCCGCACCACCGCCTCATGCAGCACTTCGAGCTGACGCCGCAAGCGCAGCAACTCATTCCACGCAATCACCTCGGAAGCCGTTTGCACCAGTTCCGCATCCGCCGTCCTCGAAGCCTTGGCCAGCAACTCCGGTACCGCCGGCAACTCGGCCGGCGCATGCCGCCGCTCCAGTGATTGCGCGAGGTCGGACAACGCATCGTCGGCCCAGCGCCGGATCACCGCAAAGCCCGGCTGCGGCGGCGCACCCGCCGTGAACTGCGGCAGCAGGCTCAGCGTGACGATGGCGCCCGCCATGCGGCGCAGGCAGGCCAGCATGATCAGCGTTGGCTCGGCATCGGCGCGGTTGAGCAGCCGGGTCTCGTTCAGCACGCGTTGCAGGGAGGCCTCGGCGTTGTTGCTGGTCAGGCCGGCCTGGCGCCGTGCCGCGCCGATGTCCTGGTCCTTCGCATCGGGCTTGCCGCCCAGCACCACCAGCAGGTAGTCGCGGTGCGCGCGCACCGCCGCCGCTGTCTGCCGCAGCAGTTGCGGCGCCTCCCAGCTTGGCCACAGCAGGAAGCTGGCCAGCAGACCGAGCAGGCCACCCAGGAAACTATCGAGTGCGCGCAGGCTGGCCAGTTGCGCATCGCCGATACCGCCGGTCTGGAACAGCTCGGCGATCATCACCACCAGCGGCGTCATGCACAGCATGAACAGCGCGTAGTTGACGGTGCGTAGCGTGAAGGCGAATACGCTGATCGGGAAGATCAGCAGCGCCATCTGCAGCGGCGTCGCCACCATCTGCATCAGCCAGGCGGCGATCAGTCCGCCCAGCACGCTGCCGGCGATGCGATCGAAGGTACGCCGCCAGGTCTCCACCATGTAAGGCTGCAGCACCACGATGGCCGTGATGCTGATCCAGTAGCCGCGCTCGATGTCGAACACGCGCGTCGCCAGCACCGCCGTGGCGGCGGTGAGCGCCAGCCGCAGCGCGTGACGGAAGGCGACCGAGCCGAAGTTCAGGTTGGCGCGCAGCGTGCCGAGGATTTCGGAGAAACGCAGCCGCCGCGCCACCGCCTGCTCCACCAGTGAAGTGAGGTGCGTCTGCCGCGTCTGCGGCTGATCCAGGTTCTCGAAGGCGGCGTCGATCCAGCGCGAAACCTGGTGCAGCAGCTCGATGGCATAGGCGTATTCGTGTTGCCGTCCGCTGGCGGCAATGCGCCCGCGCAGCTTCTCCGCCAGGGCCTTCAGGTCCGGTTGCTCCGCAACTTTCTCACCTTCCAGGGTTTGCGCCAGCGCCTCGGCGCGCTGCGCCAGTCGCCCCACCAGCACGCGCATGATGCGGCGCGCGCCGCCGTCGGCGGTCTCCGCGCTCGCCGCTTCCAGCAATTCGTTCAACCCGATCAGTCCGGCATAGGCCTGGTCCGCATCGGCCAGCAACGCCAGCAGGCGCTGCATCGGGCCGGTCATGCCCGCACGCGTGCGACGTGTGGCCACGATCACCTCGCGCGCGTTCTCGATCGCCTCGCGACTGGCGCGGCGCCGTGCGCTGGCCACCGTGCTCCAGCGTGTGCCACCAACAGGTGCGCCGAGCTGTTGCGACAGCGCGGCGGCATACTCCGCCACCGACAGCCAGCAACGCCCCACCGCCTTGCGCGCCGGCCCATACGGTTGCAGGCGCCACAGCACCAGCGCCAGCAGCATCGACCACAGCCCGCCGACGATGGTCAGGCCGCCCAGTTGCAAAGCCTCGTCCAGCCCGCCGGCCGGCACGCCCAGCGTCACCAGCACGGCGCTGTTGAGCAGCAGCCCCACGGTGGCCGCGGCATTGCCGTAGACCCGCGCCAGGCTGCACAGGAAGCACCAGGCGAAGGTAAAAGCCACCGCCTGCCAGGCAAACGGATCGACCAGCGTGGCGATGAAGCAGCCCACCGCCGCGATGGCCGTGAAAGCCCCCATAGCCGCCAGCCGGTCGCTCCAGGCACCGCCGGTATCCGACAGGCAGCCCCAGAACGCCGCGATCGCCACCCAGCTCAGGTGATTGTTGCCGCTCAACTCGCCCACCAGCACCGGCACCGCGCAGGCAAAGGCCGCGCGCACTCCCGCCATCAGGTTGATCGCGCCCAGGTCCAGCGGTACCAGCCGGTTCAGCCGCGACAGCAGCATCGCGGCAATGGCAACGTGTCGGGGTGCCTGGTGATGAGGCGGGGAGGGCATGGAATGAAGGCAGTGGCGAACCCACCCAGTTTAAGTCCTCTGGCAGATCGTAGCCCGGGAAGCGCGCAGCGCTACCCGGGATGGCCGCCCACTTAGCCGAACAGCGCCCGCACCTCCGCCGCAAACTGCTCCGGCGCCTCCAACTCCGGAAAATGCCCCGCCTCCGCAATGCTGACCATGCGCGTCTGCGGCAGGTAGCGCCGGATCGAGGCCCTGTCCGTATCCGGATGCGAGCGGTCCGCTTCACCCCACACCACCAGCGCCGGCTGATGAATCACGCCGAACGCCGGCTCCGGCCCATTCAGATGACGCTGGAAAGCGGAAGCCAGACTGAAGCTACCGCCATGGTCGAAGGCGCATTGCGTGGTCTGCGTGAAATGCTCCAGCAACTCCCGCCGCCCCAGCGCCAGGCGATACCACAGCCCGGCACGCTTGCGCCGCAACAGGCGCAGCAGGATTTGTCCGAGATAAGGCCGCCCGAGAATGTTCTTCGGATCGCGCCCATGCTTCCAGTGCAACTCCTGCTCCCAGTCCGGCGCCTGCATCAGCACCAGTCCGCTCACCAACTCAGGATGATGACCCGCCAGCCACAGCGCCGAATACGCCGGCACGCAGGGAAAGGCCAGCACATAAGGCCCGAGTGCCAGTTGCCGCAAAAAAAATCGCCGATCAAGCCCGCCATCGCTTCCAGCCCGAAGTCCAGACCCAGCCGCGGCAGCGACAGGCCGAACGCCGGCAGCTCGAATACCACCACGCGGAAGTCCGGCGCCAGCGCCGTGATCAGTGCGTCATACAGCTCCAGCGTCACCGGCGGATCGGCGCAGAACACCAGGCAGCGCTCGCCGCTGCCCGCCATGCGATAGCGGATGCTGGCCCCGGGCAGATGCATGAAGTGCAGATCCGGCCGCGTGCGCGAGCCCGGCCCGTGCGTCACGCGCGCGCGCCGCCAGGGCGTAACCAGGGTATCGAGCCAGCTGCCGTTCATGGCTGCGAGTGTCCGGCTGCGTGCCGGCCGCCGCAAACGAAATCACGCGCGCCTTCGGGTGAAAGCGCCTCAGCCGGTTTCAGATCTCCGCGGCCTGCGTATTGAGCAGGTCCAGCAGCCAGGCGCAGAACACCTGCACCTCGGCCCGATTCTCGTCCGCCGGCCGGTGCACCAGGTAATACCCCTGCGGAATCTCCGCCTGCAATTCCGGCCAGGGCATCACCACCCGCCCGGTGCGCAACCAGGGATTGACCATCGGCACCAGTCCCAGCGCCAGGCCCACACCCTGTTCCGCCGCACGCAGGATGGCGAAGTAACTGTCCAGCCACAGATCGCTCTTGGGCTTGCCCAGCGCCTCGCCCGAAATGTCCGACCACATCTTCCAGCCCTCCGGCAGCGGCGTGGAATGGATCAGGCTGATCTCGCCCAGGTCCCGCGGCGTGCCTTGGCGCAATTTCCCCGCCAGCGCCGGCGCGCACACCGGCACCGCCTTCACCGTCAGCAGGTGCTTCGCCACCGCCCCGGGCCAGTGCCCGCTGCCGAAACGCAGCGCCACGTCGATGTCCTCGCGCCGCAGGTCCACCGGATGCAGCGTGGTCTCGATGTTCAGGTCGATGTGCGGATATTCCCGCTGGAACGAGGGCAGGGCCGGCACGATGATCTCGCTGGCGATGAACGGTCCGGCGCTGATCTTCAGTGTCGTGTGCCGCCCATAGCGCTGCCGCGCCTGCTGGCTGCCCTCACGCAGGCTGTCCAGGCCGCCCTGCGTCACCCGCAGGTATTCGCGCCCACCCTCGGTCAGCTCCAGCGCCCGGTTCATGCGGCGGAACAGCGCGAAGCCGAGGAAGTCCTCCAGCCCCTTGATCTGGTGGCTCACCGCCGAAGGCGTCAGGTGCAGCGCCTCCGCCGCCTTGCGGAACGACAGTTCACGCGCCGCCACCTCGAAGGCTTCGAGCGCGTGCAGGGGAGGGAGGCGGCGCAGCTTCATGAGAGTCCCGTGAAATGCATTTATCATGGTGGCACGCCGAGGCGGCAACGGCCACTGGCCGCGTCCGACGCTGGCCATGGCCGCACGGCTACCTAAATAACAACGACGTCATACCGGCTTTCGCCGGTATGACGCGGTGGCCTCGCATCGCAACACAAACGGACTCACCCTTGAACCAAACCCTGCAAGCCCTCATCACCGGCCTCCTCACCGGCGCCGGCCTGATCATCGCCATCGGCCCGCAGAACGCCCACGTCCTGCGCCTCGGCATCTTGCGCTGCCAGGTACTTCCCACCGTCCTGATCTGCGCCTGCGTCGATGCCACCCTCATCGCCGCCGGCCTCTCCGGCATGGGCGCCCTGGTCCAGGCCTCGCCGATCCTGTTGCAGGCCGCGGCACTGGGCGGCGCCATCTTCCTCGCCTGGTACGGCATCAAGGCCGTCCGCCGCGCTTTCCATCCCCAGGCCATGACCATCGAACAGGCCGGTGCCGATGCGCCCGCCACCGCCGCCGCGGCCATCACCACCGCACTGGCCTTCAGCCTGCTCAACCCCCACGTCTATCTCGACACGGTCGTGCTGCTCGGCTCCATCGGCAGCCAGCAGCCCCCATCCCTGCGCCCCTGGTTCGGCCTCGGCGCCGCCTCCGCCTCCTTCATCTGGTTCTTTTCCCTCGGCTACGGCGCACGCCACCTCGCACCGCTATTTGCCCGCCCCCTGGCCTGGCGGGTCCTGGACGGCCTGATCGCTCTCATCATGTGGGCCATCGCGATTTCGTTGTTTATCGGTCGCTTCGCCTGAGGCAATGACGTAGCAACGTAGCCCGGATGCAACGAAGTGAAATCCGGGTGTGCGCCGCGTTGGCTCGCCCGAATTCCGTTTCACTTCACCCGGTCAGCACTCGCCGCGAGCAAACGCTTTGGTGCCTTGTTCTCCCAGGCCTTGCGGATGAGTCCGCCAATCACGGCCGGCTTCTCTTTCGCCACGACAACACGCAGCCCAGCCACCCGCTTGCCCCACATCAGCTTCTCGATGAACTCCGGGTACATGGCAAGCGCCAACTCCCAGTCCTGCTCCGCGACAAAGATGTGCGCATGCATTTCGTCCGGAGGAACCGTCATGAATATCTTCCCGCGGATTCGAAACGACGCGTAGTCGAAGTGAGGCTCTTCAGTGACCTCGGGTAACGAGAGTGCTTGGGTGCGGATCGCCCTGAAATCCATCAATTCCTTCCTTTGTCCTCGGCGGCCGAACAGCTGGTTCGTAGGCTGGGATGAGCGTAGCGAATCCCAGCAACGTACGTCCAGACAGAAGCGTTCCGCTTATCCGATTCCGGAACAAGAGGTCCTTTAGTTCTTCACACAATTCCAGCTCGAGATCGCGTCATCGACTTTCCCATGACATTTGTAATATTATGACTATAATCTAAAGACCAAGAGCGGCCCCCATGACCACAAACCCGGTAGCCGCAATGTCCGAAAAGACCAAGCTCCTGGTCTTCGCCGTCATGGCCCTGGGCATGTTCATGTCCCTGCTCGACGTGCAGATCGTCGCCGCCTCGCTGCCGGAGATCGAGTCCGGCCTCTCGGCCGGCGCTGACGAGGGTTCCTGGGTGCAGACCAGCTACCTCATTGCGGAAATCGTGATGATCCCGCTGTCCGCCTTCCTCAGCCGCGCCTTCTCCACCCGCTGGGTGTTCACCGTCTCCGCGGCGGCCTTCACTGTCTCCAGCATCGCCTGCGGGTTCGCCTGGAACCTCAACGTGATGATCGCCTGCCGCGCCATCCAGGGCTTCGTCGGCGGCGCCATGGTGCCCACCGTGTTCGCCACCGGCTTCGTGCTGTTCCAGGGCAAGAAGCAGGCGCTGATCCCGGCCATCCTCGGCATCGTCGCCACCCTGGCGCCCACGCTCGGGCCGACGCTGGGCGGCTGGATCACCGATGTCCTCTCCTGGCACTGGCTGTTCTTCATCAACATCGTGCCCGGCCTGCTCATCACCATCCTGGTGCCGATCTACGCCCACGTCGACGAAGCCGACCTTTCGGTGTTGCGCGGCTTCGATCCCTGGGGCATCCCTCTGCTCGCCGTGTTCCTCGGCGGCCTCGAATACGTGCTGGAGGAGGGCCCGCGCTGGGACTGGTTCGAGGACCCCACCAACTGCTGGGTCGCGGCGGCCTCCGCCACCTCCGCCCTATTCTTCTTCTACAACAGCTTCACCCACCCGCGTCCGGTGGTGGACCTGCGCATCTTCCGCAACACCCGCTTCGCCATGGGCTGCCTGTTCCAGTTCGTGCTCGGCATCGGCGTCTTCAGCTCCATCTACCTGATCCCGCAATACCTGGCTAGCGTGCAGGACTACCGCAGCCTGGACATCGGCAAGGCCGTCTTCATCACCGGCATAGCCCAGGTGCTCGCTACCCCGTTCGCCGCCGGCCTGTCGCGGCGCATGGACCCGCGCCACATGATCCTGTTCGGCTTCCTGCTCTTCGCCCTGTCCCTGTATTCGATCAGTTATCTGAATTCGCAATGGGGCAAGGACGAGCTGTTCTGGCCCCAGGCCATGCGCGGCTTCGCCATGATGTTCTGCATCGTCCCGGCCACCAACATGGCTCTGGGCGCCATGCCGCCGCAGTGGCTCAAGTCCGCCAGCGGCCTGTCCAACCTGATGCGCAACCTCGGCGGCGCCATCGGCATCGCCGCCAGCAACACCGTCATCAACCACCGCTTTCACCTGCACTACACCCGGATTGTGGAAACCGTCACATCCGCCAACCCCAATGTGGACCCGGTCCTGGTCGGGTTGGCACGGCAAATGCAAGTACTCACGTCAGACACCGCCGAGCAACAGCAGATGGCCATGAGCGTGCTGAACCAGTTGGTAAGCAAGGAGGCCCTGAGCATGACCTATGCGGACTCCTTCCTGGTCCTGGCAAGCCTGTTCCTGTTGGCGCTGACGGTCCTGCCTTTCAGTCGCCGGATGCGGCCTACCGCCGCCTCCAGCGCTGACAGTCACTAGGAATGTCCACTGTGTTGTCTGCTGTCGGCTGCTGTACGCACTCCTCCTCCTGCGAGCCGACTTGTTTGGTGGCGTGCCGCCCCTGCGTTCCCAGGCGCGGGGCGGCTGTAAGTCCACCTTTTTAATTCCCGCCCATCGCCATATGGCGCCGGGCAAGATTCACTGGTGACAGAGGAAGCTGAGCTGTAAGCGGTAACAGCACGCTTGAAGCGGTATGTCCCCACGTTCCCGCCCCTCCCTGGAGGGGCGGGACTCTCGCTCCCTCCGCCGCACCTTCCCCTTGTCGATATAGCCAGCGGCACCCGCACCAGTTAATATGACGATAGTCATATTCTGCAGGAACCCGCCATGCGTTATCCGGACAGCCGCAAGGAAGAAACCCACGCCCGCATCGTCGCCAGCGCCGCCGAGCTGCTGCGCGGCGCCGGCGTCAACGGCATCGGCGTCGCCGACCTGATGAAGTCCGTCGGCCTGACCCACGGCGGCTTCTACGCCCATTTTGATTCCAAGGAAGCCCTGGTGGCGGAATCGCTGGGCACCGCTTTGGACCAGACCATCGCCCGTTTGCGTGCAGCGGGCGAGGAAGCCGCTAAAAACAACGCCCGCCAGGCCATCGCCGCGTCCTATCTCAGTGCAAAGCACCGTGACAATCCCGAAAAAGGCTGTGCCGTCGCCACCCTCGGGGCGGACGTTGCCCGCCTGACCCCCGCCACCAAGACGGTATTCGAGGACAAGCTGGAGGAGATGCTGGGGATGCTGGAGGAATACTCAGGCGCCCGTACGGACGCCCGCGACAAGGCCATCGCCATGTTCTCCACCATGGTCGGCGCCCTGCTGCTGTCCCGGGCCGTGCGCTCCAAAGGCCTGTCCGAGGAAATCCTCGAAGCCGCGCGGGAGTCGATTTAGGGCTTCAAAGTTTGGAGGCTTTGGGCTTTAAGGCTGTAAATTCGGGCTTCCTGAAAAAACACCGTTCGTCCCGAGTGAATCGCGAAGCGATTTGTATCGAGGGACCAGCCGCACGTGTCGCTAGGGCGCTGTAACTGTAACCGTCACCACTCCCGCCCCCGCATCGGCAACCACCTCCAACCGCGCCGCCCCGGCAACCGACACCACCCGCCCACCCTGCACCTGCACGCCATACCCAGCCGGGTAATGCAAAGCAGGCACATAAATCTCCGTCACCGCTCCAGCCACCGCGCTGCTCCCACTCGGCAGCACCGTCGAATAACTCAGCTCGAACGTATTGCTGTCCGCGTCGTACCCGAAGCCCTGCGGTGTCCCGGCAATCGCCTGCGGATAAGGCCGCTCCAGCAGCGCCAGCTTGGCCTGCTTGGCCGAGCTCAGGTCGGCATCTTTCGTAAACAGGCTCTGCGCCCCACTGCCCTGCGCCTGCGTGGTCGGGTCGCCCCAGTTCTTGTAGGACCAGACCATCCAGCCGGTGAGGTTATGGTCGGCGAGGTCGGCCACGCGCCCGGTGTCGAGCAGGTCGTCGCTGGCGCCGAACTCGCTCAGCAGCGAGGCCGCGCCCAAGCGCTGGCTGGTCACGCGCGCATTGCTGAAGACCCGCTGTTCCAGCGGCCCGCAGGCCGGCAGCTTTTTCAGGCCGGTGGCCTGCAACAGCGTCTCCGGCAGACAGTAGTCGTGCCAAGACAGGCCCAGTTGGCTGTCAGCAATGGCGCGCTCGCCCAGGTGCGAGGCCACGCCGAAGTCGAACAGGATCTGCGGCTCCAGCCACACGATATTGTCCGGGTCGGCGCTGCGGATGCCCGCCAGCATCTTCTCGTACATCGCCTGCAGCTTGTCGTTCTCGAAGCGTGAGCAGCCCTGCGGATCGGCGCAGAACGGCCAGCTGCTGCCGGGCCAGGGCTCGTTGATGACGTCGTAGCCCATCAGGTGATCCTGCGCCGCCCAGCGCGCCGCCACCGCCGTCCAGGCATCGCGGTAATCGTCCTGGATGCCGTCGGCGTTGTTCCAGAAGCGGTCGAAGGCCTGGCTGGTCGAAGGCGTGAAATAGTTGAGCGGGAAGCCCACCTTGGCCACCCGGTCGAAGCGGCTTGGCTGCGTCGCCCAGTCGGGGAATCCCTCGCCCTGGTAACGCTCGTTGTACAGGTCCTGGTGGAAATCCAGCAGCACGTAGATGCCGCGCGCCGCGAGCAGCTGCACGATGCGGTCGATCTTGTCCAGGTAAGACGAGTCGATCATGTGCGGCTGCGGCATCACGCCGGCGAACAGCACCCCCACGCGCACCGCGTTGAAGCCGTGCGCCGCCAGCCAGTCCGCATCCGCCGCGGTGAAGCCATCCACCGAATCCGGCGCCACGTAAGGCGCCTGCTTCCACACCGCGTTGACGCCATGCAGGATCACCACGCGCCCCTGCTCGTCCACCAGCCAGCCGCCGTTACGCCGCAACTGGTGATGCGCCGACGGCACGCTGACATTCGTCGCCAGCACGCGCTCCTGCGCATCCGCGGTCTCGATCCCCGGAGAACGGGTGCAGCCCCAGACGACGAGGCTTGTAATCACGGCAGTGGAAAAGAGCAAACGGAAACGTTTCAACGAGGTTCCTAAGGAGCGCGAGCTATCATCACTTTGTGACAGCTTAATGACTTATTTTGAGTTATTTGATTTGTGAAAGCCAAACGTTTCGTTCAACGGGATCAACGGTCTACGCAGGGGATTGTCACAATCGACTGTCACAAACCAGCGGGTACCGTTGTCACAATCCATCGCGGCTTTTTTATTCAAGTGCTTGCGATGATCGCGCCGAAATTGCGCCGATGCTTCCACGCGCGGTTTGCGATCCGCCGCTTTCGATTGTGACAAGCCGCCGCATCACCGCATTCGACCACGCTGCGCAAAATGACCCGAAATTGAGCTGGCAATGAGGCGGCGCGATTCACGAAAACCAGCCTCTTGAGTGCCCGACGCACAGGCCCGGCGACGCTTCCTGCTCTTGAAACAATCCCCGAACCTCCCCGACCCGCTGTCTCCGGCGACATGGCGCGATGGTGATGGACGGGGTAAGTTCGGGCGAAGGAGAGAGCCCACATGAATAACGAATCGAAGCCCCAATCGAAAGTCGCGGCCCCACACAAGGTCCCGCGCAGCAAGGACAACGACTATTCCCCCGAAGCCGCCGCCACGCGCCGCGACTTCGTCCGGGCCCAGACCGGCGTCGCCCTGGAACACGTCGGCCGCTATTCCTTCGATCCCGGCGTACTGCCCGGCAACATCGAGAACTTCACCGGCGTGGCCCAGGTGCCGATCGGCATCGCCGGCCCCATCCGCATCAACGGCGAGCACGCCCTGGGCGACTTCTACGTCCCCATGGCCACCACCGAAGGCACCCTCGTCGCCAGCTACAACCGCGGCATGCGCCTGCTCAGCGAGTCGGGCGGGGTGAAGACCACCGTGGTCGAGGCCTTCATGCAGCGCTCGCCGGTGTTCAAGTTCGACGATGCCCTCCAGGCGCGCGAGTTCGGCCACTGGGTCACAGCCCACTTCGAAGGCATCAAGGCCGCCGCCGAAACCACCACCCGCGTCGGCAAGCTGTCGCACATCGGCCAATACGCCATCGGCCCGCTGCGCTACCTGCGCTTCAACTACAGCACCGGCGACGCCGCAGGCCAGAACATGGTCGGCAAGGCCACCCTGGCCGCCTGTCAGTGGATCCAGCTCAACCACCCGGATCATCCCAATTTCCTGCTCTCCGGCAACATCGACACCGACAAGAAGCACTCCCAGATCAACACCCTGCTGACCCGCGGCAAGCGCGTGGTGGCCGAGGTGGTGCTGAAGGACGAGATCCTCAAGCGCATCATGGGCGTCACCGGCAAGGACTTGTTCCAGGCCCGCCAGATCTCCCAGGCCGGCGCCTTCATGGCCGGCTCCGCCAATAACGGCGCCCATTCCGCCAACGGCATCACCGCCCTGTTCATCGCCACCGGCCAGGACGTGGCCAACGTCGCCGAGTCGCACGCCGCCGTCACCTACGCCCAGTTGCTCGACAACGGCGACTACTACTGGTCCATCACCCTCACCTCGCTCATCGTCGCCACCTACGGCGGCGGCACCGGTCTCGCCACCCAGCGCGAATGCCTGGAAATGCTCGGTTGCTACGGCCAGGGCAAGGCCAACAAATTCGCCGAGATCTGCGCCGCCACCGTCCTGGCCGGCGAGACCTCCCTCAGCAGCGCCGTCCTGCACGGCGACTGGGTATCGAGCCACGATCAGTTGGGACGCAATCGTCCCTGAAGCAACTCCCTGTCTGTCATCCTGAGCGCAGCGAAGGATCTGGCCCGCTCCTTCGCTGCTTAAGATTTACAGCATGGCATTCTCCTGCTGGATCGTCTTCGCCATCCATGGCGCGACCTCGGCGCTTCGGGATAGCCCGGCCAGGCCATCCTTGGCCGGGCGTTCGGGATCGCAGGCAATGACATTTAGTCATTGCCTAAGCGCGATCCCTCACCCACTCCGGCCCCGCCCACAAGTGCTTCAGCCGCAACCACAGCGGCCCCGGCCGCAACACCTCTTTCCACATCGCAAAGAACTCATGGAAGTTCAGCGTGAGCAAGTTGTACGAACGCACCTGCCGCACCACCCCATAATCCACCCGCTCTAGTTCCGCCTCATAAGTCCCGAACAGCCGGTCAAACACGATCAGCACCCCGCCATAGTTCCGGTCGATGTACTGCGGATTGCGCCCATGGTGCACGCGATGATTGCTCGGCGTATCGAACACGAACTCCACCCAGCCCGGCAATCTGCCCACGCTCTCGGTATGAATGAAGAACTGGTAAGCCAGGTCGCAGGCATAGAGGAAGAACACCACCGCCGGATGCACCCCTAGCAGCACCAGCGGCATGAAGAACAGCCACCAGCCGGTGACCGAGTAGAGCAGGCTCTGCCGCATCGCCGTGGTCATGTTCATGCGCTCGCCGGAGTGGTGCACCACATGCGCGCTCCAGAACCAGCGCACGCGGTGGCTGGTGCGGTGGAACCAGTAGTAGCAGAACTCCACCCCGACGAAGATCGGCAGGATGGTCCAGGCATTGGCCGGGATGGTCCAGACGCGGTGCCCGTAGAACCATAGCGCCGCCGCCCCGGTAACCAGGGCATAGGCGCCCAGTTCGAACACCTGGTAGGCCGCGCCCAGGCTCAGGTTGGCCAGGATGTCCTTCCACTGGAACTGCCCCAGGCTGCCGCGCCGCCGCATCGCCACCCACTCCGCCACGAAGCCGAGCAGGAACAGCGGCGTCATCACCGTCAGCATCAGCTGCTTCCAGTCCGCGTTCTGGCCCACCAGGGCCTGCAAGCGCAGCATCCACTCCATCATCGCCCGTCCTCCAGGATTCTCGACCCTGGCATTGTTGGCCGCAGTGGCCATCCGGGGATTGACTGCGCCAGACAAATTTTTGACACTTCTCGCCATGATCAGAAGCGCAACGGTGGTCGCGACCCAGGGCGTGGTGCCCAGCACCTACGTGCGCCTGCTCTACGAATACCTGGAGCGGCAGGGCCTCGATGCGAAAAAACTGCTGAAGGAACCACCGCCCGAAGCCGTGGACCGCGGCCTCGGCCGCTACCCGGTGCAACGCTGGCGGCAACTGCTGGAGAAGGCCGCGGCCCAACTCGGTGATCCGCTGCTCGGTCTGCACCTGGGCCGCAGCATCACGCCAGCCCACTTCGGCGTCATCGGCTACGTCCTGCTGGCCTGTGGCAACCTCGGCGCCGCCCTGCAACGCCTGCAGCAGTACCAGCGCCTGATCTACGATGTCAACCCGATGCGCTACCGCCTCGAGAAGGCCTCGGTGGTGCTGGAGTGGGGCGTGGAGCAGGGCCGCCCCGGTGCCCTCGCGGACGAGACCGCCATCGCCGCCCTGGTGCAGATGGCGCGCGACCTCACCGGCCATGCCTTTCCGCCCGAGGAGGTGTGCTTCGTCAACGCCGCGCCCGCCAGCCTGAAACCATACCGCGACTATTTCGGCTGCCCGGCGAAGTTCGGACAACCGCACACCGTGGTGCGCTTCGCCCAACGCCTGCTTACGTTGCCCCTGCGCCAGCCCGACGCCGCGCTATTGGCCTTGCTGCAACAACAGGCCGACACCCTGCTCGGTGAATTACCGTCCGGCGACAACATCGAGCAGTCCGTATGCCGCTGCATCGCCACCCTCAGCCGCGAAGGCGAGCCAACTTTGGAGCGCGTCGCCGCCGCCTTGCATACCACGCCACGCACCCTGCATCGCCGCCTGGAAAACGAAGGCTGCAACTTCCGCGGCCTGCGCGAACGCACCCGCCAGCGCCTCGCCGAAGACTACCTGCGCGACCCGCGCCTGCGCCTGGCAGAAATCGCCCAACTGCTCGGCTTCTCCGAGCAAAGCGCTTTCAGCCGCTCCTTCCGCCGCTGGACCGGGCAATCGCCGAACATTTGGCGCCGCGGCTCTTTATCATCCCCCGACTAAAGCCTCGGGGGCAGGCTCTGAGCGCAGCGAAGGATCTGGCCCGGAACAAGAGACAAGCTGGTTCGCTCCCAAGTGAATCGCGAAGCACTGTCTACTTTTCCGAATGTCCCGAGTGAATCGCGAAGCGATTTGTATCGAGGGAGGCAATGGCTTACGTCGAAACTGGGCGCGCAAAGGGAAAAGTCGTCGTCCAGATGTGACGCGCATTTCCGTCACCTCCTGCCTGTCGCACTGAGCCGGGCAGGACATTCGCCTTTTCAAGGCATTGAGAGGATGTCAGCTTGCGGGTATTGAGGCATGTCCCCTTTGCGGCCCGAAGCCGACTTCAGCCGATTTCGCCTGGTAGGCCGCCCAACTCAGCCCGAGCCAAGCAACAGGAAAGGATAGCTTCAAGCGAGATCTTTGGCCCTCAGCTCCGGCTATCCATGCACTGAAGGCACACCCTTCAACGCGTCACGTTCGGCCGCTGCCGCAAGCCCGGGCCTGTGGTCGGCGTGACTTCGCGCACGTCAAGTGGCTCGCGGCATTCCGAACAGACGGTGACCGGCTGAAATTTGTGGCCGCATTTCTGATGCAGGAATTCCAACGGTACGCCTGCCGCGCCGGCCAACCACTTGTTGCCCCAGGCGACTAACGCCATCTGCACCGAATACCAGTCGCGCCCCATTTCGGTGAGCCGGTATTCATAGCGCGGCGGACGATCCTGATAGGCAACCTTCGTCATCACACCGAGCTTGACCAGCTTGGCCAGCCGGCTGGCAAGCAGATGCCGCGTGATACCGAGTTGCGCCTGGAAATCATCGAAACGGCGCGTGCGCAGGAAGGCGTTGCGCAAGATCAGGATGGTCCAGCGGTCGCCGACGATCGCCAGGCTGCGTGCTACCGAGCACGGCATGCCGTCCAGTTCATCCCACTTCATTTCGCTTCCTCCGATCAGCTGATTGACGATCAAGAATACAGTCTAGCTTGACAAGGTTCTATTTTAGAACTTACTGTGACGTCGTAGTCGAGTATTAGCAATATCCCTTGCCTGAGCCGCATCGAGCGCATCTGAAATGGGGTGCGTCGTTGCTCAACGACGCCGACCGAACTCAAGATGAAAATTCTCGCTACCGTTCAAGAAGGTCAGTTCAACAACGACCAGATCAAAGCACTGGAGGCAACACTCCGGCGCAACTATGCGGAACACGTCAGTACCGTGCGGATCACTGTGATCTGGTGCGTCATCCCCTCGGGACAGGCATTCACTAATTACCAGCCTTCGCAGTCATCGCTGATCAGCATGGAATGTGATGGCGGTTTTCCGCAGGACGGTCGGGTGAAATTGCTTCACGCCTGCGAACACGACTGGACGACGATCACCGGTCAGAACCCGGATCAGGTAATGCTGTCGCTTATCGAAGCCGACGTATTCAATGATGTACTCGATGGCAATCGGGTACGTCTTTCAAAAGCCGGAAATCTGAAGCTGCAATGGCACATGTTGACCAGCCTGCTGCGCTCGAAACTGGGCAAGGGCTATCTCAGTTTTCGCCCGAATCTTTAACGATCGGAACACGACCATGCCGCTCTACACCCTCGCCAGCCGCAAACCGCTTTCAGCTGCCGTCCGCAAAGAGGTCGCCGATCTCGTGACCGACGCCCACTGCCAGGTAACCGGTGCGCCGGCACAGTTCGTCAATGTCGTCTTCATGCATGGCCACGACTTGCGCGATGGCAATCTCGTCGGCGTGATCGGCAATGTCCGCAGCGGTGGAAATCGCAGCGACGATGTCTTGAAGCGACTTCGGGAGCGACTTCAAGCCGATGTGGCGGCAAAGGCAAACGTCGCCGTTGACAAAGTCTCCGTGCGGCTCATCGGTGTTCCGTCACGGTGGGTCATGGAAGGTGGCGAGATCATGCCCGAGCCCGGTGCAGAAGCCGCGTGGCTTGAACGCGCGAAGGCTTAATCACACTTATTTGATGCCCCCAAATTACGAGATCCGAACGTTTGGCCTTGTCGGCCCGGTGCTGTGCCTGCTCGAACTCAAGGACTTCGCTCATCCAAGCCGACTTCGTGGCGGGAAGTCGGCATGAAGTCGGCGCCGGGATCTGTCAGGGCTTCACGAACCGATAGGCGAAGCGATCGGACTCGCCCTTGATCGAGGGATCGAATACCTTGATCGAGTGCGGATCGTCCTTGTTCGCGAGCATGGTGCTTTCCGCGTCCAGTACGAAGCCGGCCGCCTCCACCTCCTCGCGGACGGAGGCAGGGTCGATCCGATGCAGCGACTGGGTGTCGCTCGTACCCGAGCCAGCGGCGGCGGCGTGGTCGACGATGACGTAGGACCCACCCGGCTTAAGCCGCTCGTAGGCGGCTCGATTGAAGTCGGCCGCCGTCGCGCCGCGGGCCTGAATCAGCGCGGTGTGGAGATCGTGGTAGAACAGGTGCAGCCACAGGACATCCGCGGGTTGCGTGGCCTCCGGCATCGCCACGAGGTCCGCCGAGACGGCTTCGACGTTCTCTCGGCCCGGTTCCTTTGCAAGCGTCCGCATGCGGCCGACCGGATCGTTCTCGAAGTGGGCGACTTCGGCCGGCACGAAGCTGTAGACCCTTCCTTCGGGTCCCACGACGTCGGAGAAGAGACGGGTCCAGTCGCCGTCGCCTGGGTAAACGTCGATGACAGTGGAGCCCGCATCGACGCGTGCGAACCGGATCAACTCGGATGGCTTGGCCTGGTCGTACATCGGGATCTCCGTTGCGGTTGGGCATTCGACGAGCGCGCGGCGTGCGGGGCCGGCGCTCCACGACTCTTTCGTGGGCCTTACGAGGCCCGTTGTGCGGCTGCGGTGTCGGTGGGCGAGGGCGTCGGGTTCGTGTCCATCTGCGAGGCTCGCGCCAATGCCTGCGTGTCGACGTATTCCCGGATGTTGGTCAGTCTACCGTCCCGGACCGTGATGGCGAAGATCCAGTCGTCCTCGAACGTCTTGTTCGTAGATTTGATCTTTCCCCTCGCGAAGCCGACGACGAGGACCCGGTCTCCTTGCGCCACGATCTCCCGCGGTTCCGTGGACGTTTCTATCGACTTGGAT
>JAQGNS010000056.1 GCA_028291705.1 Nevskia sp. | reverse complement strand
TGTCCTGCAGCAGGATGAAGGTGCCGGCCAGGCGCGCCGGCGACAGGGTCTGCGACAGGTAGCGCAGGAACTCGCCCTCGCCGTTCTTCAGCGTCACCGGGTTTTTGGTGGTGGCGTAGTAGAACTTCACCTTCTCCAGGATCTTGGTCTGCTGGTAGCTGCCGTCCGGTTGCGCGATGAACTGGTTGTTGAAACGCACCACCGCCTCGCCGCGCCATTTCAGCTTGTGGTTCCAGATCACCTCGGCGCCGGACTTGGGCTGCGGGAAGGGAAAGCCCTGCTTGCAGCCGTCCGGCTCGTCGCTGCCGAGCAGCTTGCAGCCGGCGGCGTTGGCCGCGGTGGCCTTGTAGATGAAATCCGGGTAGGAAACGGTGCGGTGCGTCGGATAGACGTTGAGCTTGTAGTCGGGGAAGCGCCGCAACAGTTCCTTGTGCCCCTCGGCGAGGTGGTCGGCGTATTTGGAATAGTTGTCGTGGGTGATGACGAACAGGGGTTTGTCGCCGCCGATCTGCGCGTCGTGCGGGAACTCGCCGCTGAGCTTGCCGGAGCGCGGATGGCCCCCCGTCCAGGCCGGGATGGTGCCGTCCTTGTTGGCGGCCTGCTCGGCGCCGACCGGGGTCAGGCCGGGAGCCAGAGCGGGAATCGAGGCGGGCAGGTCGTCGGCGACAGCCAAGGCCGGCAGCAGCGCCAGAAGCGCGAGAACGATCGAACGCATGTGAATACAGTCCCTGAGCAGAAAGCAGCCTGATTTGATTGATGAAGTCGCAAGGGGGATGCCATGGCGGTCCGGCAGTCCACTCCCATTGGCGCCCATCGGCGCTTCATGGGTGCGTAGTTTACCCGCAAGGCCTGTAATTCCCTTGTAGTAGGAATCATCTAAGGGCTCGCAACACCCGTGATTTGCCAAAGCGCAGCGATGGATCGCGCAACGGCCATTGCCAACCCGGCCGATGTGAGAGAGTGTCGGCGCCTGAATCCCCAGCGCGCCGGAAAACGATCCCTTGGCCAAGAAGAAATCCACGACCGCCGAGGCCCTGCTCGAGGCCCACGTCGCCTTCATGCTGGGGCAGTTCGAAGGCAAGGCGCTGCGCCCGCGCATCGAGCGCGAGGTCGACGCCCTGCTGGGCGACGCCGAGCGGCTGAACCTGAAGGACGTGGTCACGCGCGAGGCGGTGAAGGAAACGGTGCGGGTCTACGCGGTGAAGCTGGAACTGAACGCCGGCATTCCCGAACTGGTGGCCGACATCGCGCAGCGCCTGCACGCGCATAAAATCCATGAGCAGACCCGCCTGGGCGAGCTGCTCTCCGACCAGCAGTTCACGGAGATCCTCGACAAGCTGCTGGAGATGAAGGAGCTGCGCACCCGCCTGCTCGACGAGTCGGTCTCCAACCCGATCTATTCGGCCCTGGCGGCGGACATCGTCTACCACGGTATCAAGGGTTATCTCACCCAGAACAAGCTCACCGGCAACATCCCCGGCGCCGGTGCCGCGATGAAGCTGGGCAAGTCGATGATGAACCGCGCCGCGCCGGGGCTGGAAGGCGCCATCGAGGAGCGGCTGAAGGGCTACGTCTCACGCAACATCCAGTCGACCCTGTCGGAAAGCCGCCGCTTCCTGCTCGACCGCTTCGACGAGGCCTCGATCCGCGAAGTGGCGCTGGACGTGTGGGGGCAGCTCAAGCACAGCAAGGTCTCGCTGTTCCGCGACTACCTGCGCGGTTCGGACATCGAGGACTTCTTCGTCATCGGCTACGAGTACTGGCACCAGTTACGCAAGACCGACTGGTACGTGACCCTGATCGACGCAGGCGTGGATGGCTTCTTCGACCGCTACGAGGACAGCTCGCTGGGCGAAATCCTGGAAGAGATCGGCATCAGCCGCGACATGATCGTGGCCGACGCCATGCGCTTCGCGCCGAAACTGATCGAGGGACTGAACAAGCGCGGATTGCTGGAGCCGATGGTACGGCGCAACCTGCAGGACTTCTATCTCTCGGGTGCGGTCGAGAAGATCGTCGGGGCCTGATCCGGGTTGCTATCCGATGGACTTTCGCGCTCCGCCTGTGGCGGAATGCGCTGCGCTTATTCCGCCCTACGATTGGGGATCATCCTGAGCACAGCGAAGGATCCGGCCAGATCCTTCGCTGTGCTCAGGATGACAAAGACTGAACCGACCTATGCGGCGCTCGCCGCGCGCAGACCCGCCTGCCGCCCGAAGTACGTGGCATCGGCCAGCGACATGCCAGAGCTATAGCCGGCACCCCAGCGCGGCAGGCCGCAGGCGGTGCGGCCGGCGGCATACAGGCCAGGCACCGGCTGACGGTCGGCGTTGAGCACTTCGCCGGTGGGCAGGGTATCCAGGCCGCCCAGGGTGAAGTGCGAGTAGAAGCAGATGTCGATGCGGCAATCCAGAGCCACGAAGGGCGGCGCGGTGAGCGGCTTGAGCCACTTCGCGCCCTTGCGGAACAGCGGGTCCGTGCCTTCCTGCGCGTAGCGGTTGTACAGCTCCACCGTAGCCACCAGCGAGCCCTGCGGCAGGTCCAGGTCCTTCTCCACCTCGGCCCAGGTCTCGCCCGCCGCCGCGATGGTGATGTTGGAGAATTTTCCGAAATCGGGCTCGGCGTAGGTTTCGTGGTCCTGCAGCAGGAAGATGCGGTTTCCCGCCTGTTGCAGGATGTGCTGCGAGACGCGGCCGTGGTAACAGTCCTCGTTGATGAAGCGCTGGCCGCGCTCGTTGACGAAGATGCCCTTGATCAGCGACTCCGGCGGATACCAGGGCAGCGTGACGAAGCCCTCGTTCATGTTGATCGCGGCACCGCCGACGCTCTGGCCGAGCAGGATGCCGGAGCCGTCGTCGACGGTGCCGATGGGATGCTGCGAGCGCAGCAGGTGTGGCGCGTGGCGGCGCACCATGTCACGATTCATGACGAAGCCGCCGGCGCAGAGGATCACGCCGCGGCGCGCGCGCACGAAGCAGTCCTTGCCGTCGAGCTTCACCACCACACCATGCACGCGGCCATCGTCATCGGCGATCAGCGCCAGCACGCGCGCGTTGTAGCGCACGTCCACGCCGGCCGCACTGACCTGCTGCGCCAGCACGTCCATCAAATACTTGCCGCCGCCCATGCCCAGCCACTGCGGCGTATGCCCGCGCGGACAGGGCTTGGCCTGCTCGACGAAGGGCCAGGCTTCCTCGCTGCCGCTCCAGATCAGGCAGTCGTCGGTGCTGGGTTCGACGATGCGCTGCGGGATGTAGGAGTTCTTGTACTTCACGCCCTGGGCCTGCAACCACTCGAAATGCCTGAGGCTGTTGTCGGCGTAGGCACGCACCTTGTCGGCGTCGGCGTTGGGACCGCCGGCCATCAGCAGGTACTTGTACAGGTCTTCGGTGTCGTCCTGGAACCCGGCGCTGCGCTGGATCGGCGTGCCGCCGCTGCCGCCGACGTACATCTCGCCGCCGGACATGGCCGAGGTGCCGCCGCTGCCGGCGGTGACCTCGAACAACGTCACCTTCGACCCGGCCTGCACCGCTTCCAGGCTGGCGCAGGCACCGGCGGCGCCGAAGCCGACCACCACCACATCGGTCTCCAGGTCCCAGCCCGGCACATGGGACAGACGGCAGGCTTGGTTGCGTGAATACGATGCGGTCATGGTGCGGACTCAGAAGTGGACGGTGCCGGTGATGCCGAAGGTACGGGGATCGTTGAAGTAGGCGTTGGTCAGGCTTCCGAAGGCGGGGCCGAAATCGATCATGTTGGTCGCCACCGCCTCGTTGGCGACATTACGGGCCCAGACCGCCACATCGCCGCTGATGGAACTGCCAAGGGGAATCTGGTTCAAGGCCAGGCGCAGGTTGAGCAGGCCATAGCTCTTGACCTTGGTGTTACCGGCGACTTGCTTGGTGTTGTCATAGCCCGGCGCACCGGGACCACTAAGCTGGTAGGGATACAAATAGTATGAAGTGGTATACGCGTAGTCAGCCAGCGCCTCGAATGTACCCCAGGAGGTGCGGAGAAACTTGCTGTCCGCCACCAGGTTGAAGGTATTGCGCGGCGCGTGGACGAAGGCTCGGTTGTCCTTGACCTGCATGTCGGCATCCCTGAAGGAGTTGTAGTGCGCGTCGAGGTAGGCATAGTTGGCTGATAGGCGCGTACCGCGCACCGGCGTCACCGCACCTTCCAGCTCGATGCCACGCACAATCGCCTGACCGGCGTTGCGGATGGTCGATGAAGCCGCACCATTTCCGGTAAAGATCGATTCCTGCAGATTCCTGACGTTGTTCAGAAACATCGCGGCATTCAACTCGGCCTTGCCGCCGAAGTAAGACGACTTCGCGCCCAGTTCGAAGGTCCTCTGCTTTTCCGGCTGGAACGGAGTCTTGGTTTCCGCAACATTGTGCGGACCATCCTGGGTCACATCGCTGAATTCGCCATTGAAGCCGCCGCTCTTGAAGCCCTCGGCATAACGGAAATAAGTATTGAGGTTTTCGTTGACCCGGTAAGCCGCAGTGAACGAGGGGGTGAAGGCCTCGAACCTGCCGAAGGCATGAGTACCCTGCGGAATCAGGTATTGATAGGTCTGTCCCATTGGCGCGCCAGTACAACCCGCCGCGGCATTGCATCCGAAGATACGGTCCAGGGCCTTGAGTTCTTCGGTGTAGCGCACACCGGCGGTCAGGGTCAGGTTATCGAGCACCTTGTAATCCACCTGGCCGTAGGGGGCCCAGGCGTCGGTGCGAGTACCGTACTGCGAATCGTAGTTGACGGTGCCGAAGAAGAAGGTCTGCGGGTTGTTGGTATAGCCGTCGTCGTGGAAGTAGTAGAGGCCGCCGACATAGTTCCAGCGATCGAGATGACCAACCCACTGCAATTCCTGGGATACCTGGTGATACTTGGTCAGCCGTTGTGTCGCTGCCACCGGCGTCGGAGAGCCGTCGTAGTCCGCCGCATCGCGGCTATCGAGATGGCGGTAAGCGCTGATCGACTTGAGCGTGTTGTTGTCGCCCGCATTCCAGGTGAGGGTCAGCGAATGGCCCTCGGTATGCACGTGCTCGAACGAGGGGGCATCGACGCTGGCGGTGGTCTGCCGATCCTTCGATACATAGGGTGCGAGCGCCGGATACAGCGAGAAGCCGGGATCGATGTTGTAGAGCTGACCGAACTCGCCGTTCTCGTCGATGTTGGTCTTGTCGAAGCGATAGTCGGCTTGCAGATCACGCGTCAGGGCGAAGTTCGCGGCCAGACGCAGGCCGGTGTTGCCGCGATTGTTGA